>DATBCZ010000463.1:0-3224 GCA_036270175.1 Steroidobacteraceae bacterium
ATGTTGAGGAAGTCCACCATCCCACTCGCCTTGAGGCGCCGGGAAATCTCGAGGCCGTCCTGCTTGTTGAGGCCCCCTTCCAGGACTTCGTCCGCCGTGTAGCGGACACCGACGATGAACTCCGCTCCAACGCGGGCACGCACGGCGGACAACACGTCGAAAGTGAAACGCAGCCGGTTTTCGAGAGTACCGCCGTAAGGCGGCTCCAACTCGTTCGTGAGAGGCGACCAGAACTGGTCCATCAGGTGCCCGTAGGCTTGCAGCTCGATGCCATCCAGTCCGGCCGCCTTCATGCGCTCGGCGGCGTCGGCGTAATCCATGATGATCCGTGCGATGTCCCACTCCTCGGCCTTCTTTGGAAAGGCCCGGTGCGCGGCCTCCTTGTGGTGGGAGGGTGAGACCACGGGCAGCCAGAAAGCCTTGTCCCAGCGGGTCCGCCTGCCCAGGTGCGTGAGCTGGATCATCACCGCCGCACCATGCTCATGACAGGCGTCGGCGAGATCTTTCATCCAGGGCACCACTTCGTCCTTGTAGACGAGAATGTTGTTGAAAACAGGCGGGCTGTCGCGTGACACAGCCGCCGAGCCCGCTGTCATGGTCAGGGCGACGCCGCCCTTGGCACGCGCCACGTGATAGGCGCGATACCGGGCCTTCGGCATTCCCTCTTCCGGATACGCCGGCTCATGCGATGTGGTCATGATCCGGTTGCGCAGTGTCAGATGGCGCAACTGGTAGGGTTGGAGGAGAGGATCGTTGGAAGTCGGCATAGCTCGAGTCCTACGGCGGCACGGGCGGTTGCGCGCCAAGCAGATAACGAACGAAATAGTCCCAGCGCTGGCGTGTCATCCAGGTCTGCGCCCGCCCGGTGTATTCGTGATGCTGATTCGGCAGCAGGATCAGGTCGAAATTTTTGTTGGCGTTGATCAACGCATCGGCCAGGAGCAACGTGAGATTGGGCGGCACGTTCTCATCCAGAGTCCCGTGCGCGAGCAGCAGGTGGCCCTTCAGGTTCGCGGCGAGATTCTGGTTCGCCTGGCTGTCGTAATTGCTGGTGCCGTCCGGACGGCGTTGCAGAAGACCCTGGAATTTCTCGCCCCAGTCATCGGTGTAGCCGGTCTGATCATGGTTTCCGGACTCGGCAATGCCGACCTTGAAGAAGTCGGGATAGCGCAGCATGGCCGCGGCGGCGGCAAAGCCACCGCCGGAATGGCCGTAGATGCCAGCGTGCTCCAGGTCGATCCAGGTGTAGCGCTGCGACAGCTCGGTCATTCCCGCGACCTGGTCCGGCAGGGTGTTGTCTCCCATATCGCCGTAGTACGTGTCATGAAATTTGCGGGAGCGCAGCTCCGTGCCCATGCCATCGATGGCGACCACGATGAATCCCAACTCGGCGAGCGCTTGAGCGTCGCCACGGGAAGCCGCGAACTTCCACTGCTGCTTATCGCTCCACAGATTCACGCTGCCGACCTGTGGGCCCGGGTAGATCTCGTTCACGATCGGATAGCGCCGGGTCGCGTCGAAGTGACTGGGCTTGAACAGAAGTCCGTGCAGATCCGTGACACCGTCACGCGCTTTCACCGTGATGAGCTCCGGCGGCCCCCAGCCTTGCGCCGTCAGCCCGGTGATATCGGCTTTCTCCAGGTCGAGCAGCTTTTTGCCGGCGCCATTGCGCAGAACCGTGACCGGCGGTGTGTCAGGTGTCGAATAGCTGTCGATGAAATAACTCCCCGAGGGAGCGAGCGAGACTTCGTGGGTCGCATTCTCAGGGGTGAGGAGGCGCAGGTTGAGCCCATTGAGCCCGACTTTGTAGAGGTGTACGAAATACGGATTTTCGCCCGGCTCACGTCCGACGCCGAGGAAGTACACCACGCGCGCCTTCTCATCGACCTTCAGCACCTGTATCACATTCCAGGGGCCCGCGGTGATCCGATGTTTGAGCTTTCCCGTGGTCAGGTCGTAAAGATAGAGGTGCGCCCAATCGTCGCGCGCGGAGTACCAGATGAGCTCGTTTTTCGCCGGGAGATAGCGCCAATTGACAGCGCCGAAGTTGGACTGTGAGATATCCGACTCGTAGTACGTTGCCGCCTGCTCCTCGAGCACCTCGCGAACGACCCCGGTCGCGGCATCTGCGATGCGCAATTTTGCGTCTTTATGGTCGCGAGAAGTCGATACGAACGCGAGTTGCGTGCTGTCGGGATTCCACTGGGCATCCGCAAGTGTCCCATCGCCACATTCCACGTGGTAACACGGAGATGACCGGTGCGGATCTGGCGGTATCTGGAGTGGGACGACTGTGCGAGTGGCTACGTCGATGATGACTCTGCGCAGCGTTGCGATGACGGGGTCCCCGGCCATCGCGTACTTCCATCTTTCGAGTTGTGGGTGGCCCGGCTGCGTCCTGATCAGATATGTCTCACCGACACCGCGCTGATCCTGCTGGAAGGTTGCGATCCGGCGCGAGTCAGGCGACCACAGAACGATGGGATGATGGGTGTGCTGCCAGCCGGTGTTGTCAGTGGCGTAGCCGAAATCAGTCGTTCCGTCGGTGGTGAGCTGTGTCTCTTTGCCGGACGCGGGCTCGCGTACCCAGAGATTGTCGTCACGAATGAAGGCGACGAGCTTGCCGTCGGGTGAAGGGGCACCGTTGGGGTCCGCTGCGGCGGCCGCTGCCACTGATGCCGCTTGTTTAGCCTGTGGCGAGCCTTCCTCACGGGTGCGGTGCACCGGGTCGACGAGGACAGCAGCAAGGCCCTCCGACGTCTGAATCTGGTACCACGCGGTCTCGTCCGACAGCCATGTCGCGGGACCTGGAGAATGCAGAACCAACGGAGTGGTGTTGTAGGGTAGGAAGCGCTCGGCGCGGGCGTAGTCGGCCGTGGTAACGGCCGGCGCGCCTGCGGCTAGCACCCCTTCGGCTAGCGCCGCGGTCGCACAGAGAATTCCCGCCCAGATTTTCTTCATAGATGCCGTCTCAAAAGAACCTTACCTGCGGTCACAGCCGACGTCCTTCGCGCCTGCGCGCAATTGCTAGGAGTTCCGCCTATTCGGCCGTGCCACGAGCGACAGATCAGCGCGATTTCACACGCCGGACGTCGATGGGCCGTATGCCGAAATGGCGTCGAAATGCGGTCGTGAACGACGTGGAGTGGGAATAGCCGACGGCTTCGCTCACTTTCACCACCGACCAGCTCTGGTCGCGCATCAGTGTGAGCGCGTGCTGCATC
>DATBCZ010000464.1:0-5228 GCA_036270175.1 Steroidobacteraceae bacterium
AATCCTTCGTCCGCCGCGACAGCCTTCAAATCAAGGGCCAGGGCACCATCGGCTTAGGGCGCCTGCCCGAGCAGGACTCCCCGCAGACCATCAGGTTTGTTTGCGAAGAGAATTGAGGGCGGCCGAGTAGCTTCCAGCCGCTCATGACGGGCGCTCAGCCCTTCGGGCGGGCGGCGGGGGCGGCTCTGATCGGCCGCCCGGGTGCCATCAGCCCAGCCGGCTCTCCAACCCCTTCAGTTCCTCCAGCATGTCGCTCGGCATCCGCGCCCCGTACTGCTCGAAGTAAGCCCGCATATCCGCGGCTTCCTTCTTCCACGAGTTCGGATCCACGCTCAAGAGCGCCTGCATGGCGTCCGGGCCGACATTGAGACCCCTCGTATCGATGTCCTCCGGCCGCGGCAGACGCCCGATCGGCGTGTCCGTCGCCCCGGCGTTTCCAGCGCACCGATCCAGCATCCACTCGAGCACGCGCAGATTCTCGCCATACCCGGGCCAAAGGAACTTGTTCTGCGCATCGCGTCGGAACCAGTTGACGTGATAAATGCGCGGCGGACGCGCCAGCTTCGCGCCGATATTGAGCCAATGCTGCCAGTAGTCCGCGAAGTTGTAGCCGCAGAAGGGGAGCATCGCCATCGGATCGCGGCGGACCACGCCCTGTTGTCCAACCATCGCAGCGGTCGTCTCGGACGCCACGGATGCCCCTACGAGCACCCCGTGCTTCCAGTCGCGCGCCTCGTAAACGAGCGGCGCAACTTCGCGGCGGCGGCCCCCGAAGACGAGCGCACTGATCGGAACACCCTTCGGGTCTTCCGAACGCGGCGAGTAGGCAGGATTTCGCTTCGCGGAGACCGTGAACCGTGAGTTCGGGTGCGCAGCCGGACCGCGCGCGGGATCGTATGGACGTCCCTGCCAATCTGTCACTGGCTTACCCGTCGACAGACCTTCCCACCAGGGTTGGTTATCGGCAGTCAGCGCCACGTTGGTGAACAGCGTGTCGCGCCGGATCATCTCGTAAGCATTCCGGTTGGTTTCGGGATTCGTCCCCGGCACCACGCCGAAGTAGCCGGCTTCCGGATTGATCGCCCACAAGCGTCCGTCCGCGCCGGGGTGCAACCAAGCGATATCGTCGCCGACCGTGAAGACCTTCCAACCCGGCATTGAATCCGGCGGAATCAGCATCGCCAGATTCGTCTTTCCGCACGCGGATGGGAAGGCGCACGCAATGTAGTGTGTCTCACCCTTCGGGTTCTGCAGACCCACGATGAGCATGTGCTCCGCGAGCCAACCTTCCGTACGCGCCTGATAGCTGGCGATACGCAGAGCGTGGCATTTCTTACCGAGCAGCGCGTTACCGCCGTAACCCGACCCGAAGCTCTCAATCGAGAGCTCTTCGGGGAAGTGCATAATGAAGCGCCGTTCGGGATCGAGCTCTCCGATCGAATGTAGGCCTCGGACGAACGTGCCATCGGCGGCAATACGCTCGAGCGCTGCACGCCCCACGCGCGTCATGATGATCATGTTCAGAACGACGTAGGGGCTGTCGGTGATCTCAACACCACAGCGCGATAGCGGCGAGTCGATCGGGCCCATGCAGTACGGAATGACGTATAGAGTCCGCTCTTTCATGCAACCGCGGAAAAGGTCGCGCATCTTGGCGTGCGCCTGGTCCGGAGCCATCCAGTTGTTGTTCGGACCCGCGTCTTCTTTCGAGCGCGAGCAGATGAAGGTGAGATGCTCGACGCGAGCAACATCGCTCGGGCTCGAACGGGCGAGGTTGCAGCCCGGGAAGAACTCCGGGTTGAGAGTCTTCAGCTCGCCATCACGCAACAGCATTGCGGTCAGCTCACGCTGTTCCGCCTCGGACCCATCACACCAGTGGATCGCGCGAGGCTGCGTGAGCTCGCGAACTGATTCCACCCAGTCGGCCACGGCGGGGCTCAGCTGGGACAGGGGGGGCAGTAAGTGTGCAGCAGCAGTGGCCATCCACATATCCTCTTAGTTGAGGGCTACGCCCAACTTTCCTGCGGGTCGAAGCGACCCGCTAAATCTAGCGGCGCTGCGCCGGAAAGAGGCACCCCGTACATGTTTGCCCGATTATAGCGACGACGATTCGGCGGCCTTCATTAAGTAGGATAAAAGACCCCATTTTGTACCATTACCGCACACGACCCAGCCCCCGAGCCCGCTAGCCGGCCGCTATCATGAGGGCATGCTCGACCTGGAAGACATATTCGGTCCTGGTGGACCCCTGCACAGCGCGTTACCGGATTTCAAATCGCGGTGGCAGCAGCTCCGCATGGCGGAACGCGTCGCCACCGCGCTCGAACACCGGGAAACGGTCGTCGTCGAAGCGGGCACGGGCACCGGAAAGACATTCGCATATCTCGTACCTGCGCTGCTTTGCGGGTCGCGAGTGCTCATTTCAACAGGAACCCGCACGCTGCAGGACCAGCTGTTTTCCAAGGATTTGCCGCTAGTCGCCGCCGCGCTCGGCCGCCCCGCGCGAATCGCTTTGCTGAAAGGCCGCACGAACTACCTCTGTCGCTACCGACTCGCCCACGCGGGCCCCGTTGGAGAGCAACTCTCTCTAGTCGCGAGCGCTACTGAAACGACCACGTCCAACACTCATGACAGCGCTGACAGCGCCGTCAGCGCCGACGGCCTGGACAGCGCCGAGAGCCCGGACAGCGCCGACAGTGACGCCACCGCCAAAGCCAAGGCCTCCGGCGCCTTCGCCGCCGCCACCGCCAAAGCCGCGACCGCTCCCGCCAGCGTCGCCCCCGACACCGACCCCGAACCCACAACCCACCTCAGCATGCTCGCCCGCATCCAACGTTGGTCCCGCACCACGCGCCAGGGCGACCTGTCCGAAGTACGCGGCCTCTCGGACTCTCACCCCGTGTGGCCCCAGGTCACCTCCACAAGAGACAACTGCCTCGGCAATCGCTGCCCGGAAATCTCACGCTGTCATGTCGCGGTCGCTCGTCGCGATGCGCTCGACGCAGACATCGTCATCGTCAATCACCACCTGCTGCTGGCGGATCTGGCTCTGAAGGAGGACGGCTTCGGTGACATCCTCGGCACGGCCGATGCTGTAATCCTCGACGAAGCACACCAGATCCCCGATCTCGCAACCCAATTCTTTGGCGCCAATGTTGGTAGTCGGCGCATCGAAAACCTCCTCAAAGATGCGCAGAACGAAATCACCGCCGAACTGGCGTGCGTTTCCGCTGAAAGCCAAGCTGCTTCCGTCATAGCGGCGATCTCCGCGGCCGCCGGAGCCGTCGATCAATCCAAGCTTCGACTGGCCTCATCGCTGCCGTCACGCGTCGGACGATATTCGCTGAGCGAAATGGGCGCGCAGGTCACGACGTCGGTGAACGAGCTATCTCACTCGCTACAAGCCCTGCAGACCAGCCTGGCCGACCTTGGTGACGACAGCCCGCTCGCGCAATTGGGCGAGCGCGTCGGCGACCTCGTGTTGTCTCTTGACCGGATCGCGGCAACAGATGAGCTCGAAGGCGTGCGCGCCGTGGAAGTCACGCAGCGTGGCTTCTCTCTGAGCCTGATGCCATTCGATATCTCCGCGCGCTTTCTATCGATGATTCAAGCACGTCACTGCGGTTGGATCTTCACGTCCGCGACGCTCTCTCTCGGTGAAGACTTCGGCCACTTCACCGGACGCCTCGGCCTAACCGATAGCCCGACACTGAAGATCGAGAGTCCTTTCAACTACGAGCTTCAAAGCCTGTTGTACCTCCCAACAGGGATGCCCGAGCCCGCGTCCTCAGGATACGTCGCGAAAGTAATCGAGACCGCGCTCCCACTGATCGACGCTGCTCGCGGAGGCGCGTTCGTGCTCTTCACGAGTCACCGTGCGCTCGCACAGGGCGCCTCGCTCCTCCGTGCGTGTTGGTCTGGTCATAGCCCATACAGGCTGTTCGTGCAGGGCGAAGCTCCGCGCGAGCGCCTGTTGAAAGAGTTCCGCGAGGACGGCAACGGTGTGCTACTGGGCACGACGAGCTTCTGGGAAGGCGTCGACGTGAAAGGCGAGGCGCTACGTCTTGTCGTTATCGAAAAGCTTCCATTCGCATCGCCCGATGACCCTCTGGTGCGAGCGCGCATCGATCACCTGCAGGCCACCGGCGGCAATGCGTTCCGCGACTACCAGCTACCCGAGGCGGCTCTGGCGTTGAAGCAGGGTGTTGGGCGTCTGATCCGCAGTGAGGAAGACTACGGCACTGTCGTCATCTGTGACCCCCGTATGATGGGTCGCGGCTACGGCAAAGTGTTGTTGGCAGCGCTTCCGGCGATGACTCCAACCCGTGACCGCGATGAGGCCCTGCGCTTCATCCGCAAACACGCGCCACCACCGAAACCTGTAAGTGATCAGGCGACCGCGCGAACGGCGGCCGCTCCGTGAAGATTCTCGCAATCGACACCGCGACCGAAAATTGCTCGGCGGCCCTGCTCATCGATGGAAACGTACGCTCGCGCGAGATCGAAATGGAGCGCGGTCACGCCGAGCGCATCCTACCGATGGTCGATGACTTGCTTACCGAAGCCGGCATCACGTTGCAGGACCTAGACGCCATCGCCTTCGGCCGCGGACCTGGATCCTTTACTGGCGTGCGGCTGGCAGTGACCGTGACCCAAGGCTTGGCTTTCGGAGCTGGCCTGGGCGTGGTCGCCGTCTCGGATCTCCGCGCCGTCGCCCAACGGGCATTCGATTGCGACGCAACGCTCACGCGCGCTCTCGTGTGCAACGACGCGCGCATGAGCGAAGTCTATTGGGCGTGCTACGAGCGAGGAGGGGACGGCCTAGCCCGCCTGGAAGGTGAGGAACGCGTAAGCAAACCGAGTGAGGTGAAGCTGCCCGCACAGTGGTCCACGGCAACCGCCGTAGGCCGAGGCTTCATCGCCTATGCCGACGCCCTGAGGGCAGCCGTTCCAAATGTGGTCGCCGCCCGTCCGCAGATAGCGTCGACCCTTGCCGCCGCCACCAGCGCTGCCGGTGCCGCTTCCACCGTCGCCGCCGGCGCCGTCCCCGCCGCTGCGCCTGCCATCGCCGTTGCGGACGCCGCCGCAGTCGCGCCCCCCGCCGACCCCACCTCAATCACCCTGCTGCAGCTCCTCCCACACGCCACCCAGATCGCCCGCCTAGCCCTCCCGGAGGTCACCGCCGGCCACCTGATCCCCGCCGAAGCCGCCGCTCCTATATATCTGCG
>DATBCZ010000465.1:0-2460 GCA_036270175.1 Steroidobacteraceae bacterium
GAGTATCACCGTATTCGCTGTGGCCGCTACCTGCCTTGCGATTGTCGGGTACGACACGATCCACCTGGCGCAGCGGGGATTTGCTTTCCTGATGATCGCAGCCCTCGCGATATTCTCGATCGGGGCTGCGTTCGTGCTCAAAGTTCCCGCGGCGCAGTGGGACCCTGCCGGTTTCCGAACCATTCCCTTCCTGACGGAGTTGTTCGCGGCCGCCTCCTATCAGCTCAGCTGGTCAATCTATGTATCGGACTATTCCCGGTATCTGCCACGCGACGTCAGTATCCGCGCCTCATTCTGGTGGACATACGTCGGAGCTTTCGTGGGCGGCGCATGGATGATGCTGGTCGGCACGATCGCCGCCGCCACGAATCCTCAGCTCAACGTGGCCGCGGCGATGGAACATGCGGCCGATGCGGTGCTCCCGGGCCTCGGCAAAGTGTTGGTCGTGGGTGGCTTGCTCTGCCTGGTCACGATTTCTGCGCTAAACCTCTACGGCGCCTCACTCACGCTTCTGAGCGTTTTCGATACGTTCAAGCCGATCAGGTCGACGGCCGGAAAGCGTATTGCGAGCATCCTGGCCGCCGCGGTCATAGCCACTGTGATCGCGCTGGGCTCCTCGAGCGATTTCATCAGCAGATTCTCCGATCTGCTGTCTCTTCTGCTCTATCTGTTCACTCCCTGGACGGCAATCAACCTCGTGGACTTCTACCTCATCCGCAAGGGTCATTACTCGGTCCGGGAGATCTTCAATCCTGACGGCATGTATGGGCGTTGGAACTGGCGGGGTCTGCTCGCCTATGGAATCGGCTTTGCGGTCATGATCCCGTTTTTCCGCACGGAAATGTACACGGGACCCGTCGCCCAAGCGCTCGGCGGAGCTGACATCGCCATGCTGATCGGACTACCAGCGGCTTCGGCCGTGTATCTCCTCGCCTGTCGTTCGCTCGATATCGAGCAAGACCGCAAGCAGGCGGCGGCTGCGGACCTGGGCCTGGATGGCCCCGAGTCACTCCTCGAGCCGCGATTGGCCGAGCAACGACGATACCCACCAGCACGACTCGCCTCTGAAGAATAATGAATTTGGCCACCCACACCGTTTATGGCATCCGCAGCTATTTTCCGATCTTGATTATTGCCTGGCGTCGGCCGTAACCACCCACCGGAGCGGCCCACCGGGTACGATCGCATCGAAGGGATAGCAGGTCACGAGTGTAAGACGCGGAGCATCTGCATCGAGCGCGATACGAAAGCGGCGACTGTCGACCGCCCGCACGTCGACGACCACGAATGACACCCATCGCCTCTCCACGCCTTGAATCCGCACCCGGTCCCCCACACGCACCTGTTCGAGCGCTCGAAAGTGCGTGTCGCGATGTCCTTCGATGACGCTGTTGCCCCGCATGCCCGGACGCACGCTTGCTGGATCGTGAGTGGGGCCAAACGCAAGATTGCGCCCGCTCGCGCCATCCAACACCATTAGCTCACGCGCTTCGTTCCCGGGTGCGTGCAGGGGAAGCTCGAGTTTGGCGATGGGCGTCGTGTCAGCCCAGGGCCACGGCTTCGGCGCCGGTACTCCGTTTTGCGCCTGCCCCCATGCCCGCGCAATCAACAACTGCGCCACAAACGCCTTGCCCCGGATCCAACTCGCTTCTGCGAAGCACGCCAGTCCAATGCCGAGTGCCAGCAACGCCGCGAGCTCAATGGCTCCCCAGTGCGCAACCTTCGATTCTCGGCCCGCCGGTTTCACCACGCCCTCGCCATACGAACGCTATAAAGCGCGCACGCTAGCGCCATCGCCGCGACTCCCGCGAGCATCCACAGCGGCGCGGGCGTCCCCGTCTGAGCAAAGCCAGTACTACCCGTCTGCCAATAGCTCCCCATAGGCGCCGAAGTCGGGGCCTGCCCTGAGCGCAGCGCCTGGTCAATCGGTCGCACCGGCGTGTCCTCCACGGCAACGAGGCTCGTGTATTCACTCACGACCTGGTATTGGATTGCGAGCTGGAGAATCTGTGACTGCAACGCCGTCGTGTCGCCTCCAACACCCTTGAGGCGCGAGAGCTCGCCAATCCGCTCACGCGCCCAGAGTTTCGACAGTCCCGATTGCCCGTCGACGAGGGTGATCGGTAGCTGTTGTTGCCATGCGCGTCCGTCGCGCCGACCGGAGAGCGTCAGTGTGCCGGAGGGTAACGACGGCAGCCTCGCCAGAATGACTATGGGATCTCCGGCATACACATCGCGTGGGAGACTCGTTGCCACGTCGGGCTGAATACCACCCGGCCACCGCAGGGCGAGGTCCACCAGCGCGGGCTGCTCGAGCTTGCGGAACAGGTCCTGCATGCGCTGCCCTACCTGTTCGCGCTCTGCGATGAATGTATAGCTGCCCCGGCCTGCTGCCGCCATTTCCTGGAGGAAGAATGCGTTGGGCGCCGCCCCAATCCCGACTGAGAAGAGCCGTGCATC
>DATBCZ010000466.1:0-6024 GCA_036270175.1 Steroidobacteraceae bacterium
TCCCGTTCCCTGACGCCAGCCCCCGCGCGAATGCTCCGATCCCGGTGCGTACGGCTCCTGCCCCTACACCGGCGCAACTCTACCCCCAGCGCGAATGCTCAGGCCCGGGCGCAAACGCCTTCTCAGGCTCCCCCGTGCGACTCACCGAAAGCGCCGCGCGTACGGCCGAACGGACCCGTATGCGCCTCAGCCACTCCATCACACGTGGAGTCGCGGATTCGCTCACGAGCGCCGGCGCCAGCCCCGGCAAGGAGTTGCAGATCGCGAAGGCATCGATATCGGCAAGTGAGTACGCCGAGCCCACCAACCATCGCGAGTGGGCCAGGACTGCTTCGAGCCGCCGTACACCCAACGTAACCTTTCGCTGCGAGTCCTCGATCAACTCGTCGGAATAGCTGTCTGTCAGAGCGCGCCTCCAACCCTCCTGCAGATACGGCATAGGGATCTGTGCGACGAGCGGCTCGAGTGCGCAACCGCGACCTTTGAGCTGGGGCGCGAGGTAGACATGACATCCCAGGGTATTCACGGCCGGCATGAAGACCTCGTTGATGAAGCGGGCCCAGGCAAGGATTCGTGCCTGCTCGATGGGTTCCGGCGGACGCAACGGTGTGTCGGGAAACGCCTCTTCGAGATACTCCGTAATGAAATGGGACTCCGTGATCTCACACCCATCGTGAAACAGGATGGGCCCTTCACCCTCCAGGTTGAGTTGGGTCTCGCGGCTGGGTTGCAGAAAGCCAGGGCGATAGTGCTCGAGGGACAGCACATCCACGAACCGGCTGCGGAAATCCAGACCCTTTTCGTGGAGCGCGATCAGCGGCTTCAGCCAGCTACCGTTGGGTTCCCAATGAAGGAGTTCTAACATTGCATCGATTCCGGACGCTCACGCGCCCTTGCGGTCGAGGTGAACGTAGCGGCGCATCAGGTCGGTGCGACCGAGTGGGAATAGCTTACGGGTCGCCGGCCGCTCATTGATCTTCCGCAGCCACTCCATCAGGCGCGGAGTCGCCGTATCGTTGGCAACCTGGGGATTCATCACCGGAAGTCCGGCAAACATGTTGAAGCCCGCGATGTCCGCTATGGAGTACGAGTCTCCGGCCACCCAGGGCCGCTGCGTGAGCGCGGCCTCGAGATTCTCGACACCCATAGCGATGCGGCGGCCCGACTCTGCCATCTCCTCCGGTGAGAACGTGCCGTAGATCGCCTTCGACCAGGCGATGCGCCGCTCGCGCAGCGGAATCCGCTCGATGCGCGCCTTCAGCTCCTGGGGATCGCGCTGACGGACCGCCGGACCCACGAAGAAGCTCCATCCAAACATGCTGATCGAAGGGCCTACGAACTGATCGAAGAACCGGCACCACCAGCGCATGCGCCAGCGCTGGAAAGGATCGCTCGGCCGCAGCGAGGGACCCTCGAACGTCGCGTCGATGTACTCCATCATTACCGTGGACTCGGGCACCAGCACGCCATCGTGCACCATGGCCGGAATCGTCCCGTTCGGATTCACCTCGAGGTACTCGGGTGAATGCTGCTCAAAACCCAGCATATCGATGTACCGGCTTTCGAACTCCACACCCTTCTCGAGGGCGGCCAGAATGGGCTTGCCCGAATTGGCGTTGGGCTCCCAGTGATATAGGGTCAGCATGGAGCCGATTTTGGCGCTCCAGCGAGCCTCCAGGCGCGCCCCTGTGCGCAATACCTGCGGCCCGACAGTGCAACCCGCGGTTATCCAGGCCAAAGAGCGCAATAATGTCGCTCGTAGACACGGTCGAGGGGTACCAAAGTGCAAGTCGTCGTGGGAAGGACCGCATTCATCACCGGGGGCGCCAGCGGCATCGGGCTGGGTATCGCCGAGGCGTTCGTTGCTGCGGGCATGCGCGTCATGCTCGCAGACCTGCGCCAGGACCACATCGACGAGGCACTGGCAGCGTTCGAAAAGCGTGGCCAGCTCGGAAGCGTCAAGGCCATACGCCTCGACGTGACCGATCGCGCAGCGATGGCTGCGGCTGCCGACGAGACCGAGCGTGCGTTCGGCAAACTTCACGTCCTCGTCAACAATGCCGGAGTGGGCATTCAAGGCCCGTTCAAAGGGATCACCTACGCGGATTGGGACTTTGGGCTTGCAGTCAATCTCGGCGGTGTCATCAATGGCCTGCAGACGTTTCTGCCACTCCTTCGCAAACACCGTGAAGGGGGACACATCGTCAACACAGCATCCCTCGCCGCTCTCGTCCCCATGCCTTCCCAGTTCGTCATCTACCAAACAGCCAAGGCGGCCGTCGTCACACTCTCTGAATGTATTCGCACGGAGCTCGCGCAAGAGAACATCGGCGTCACCGTCCTGTGCCCGGGTCCCGTCAGGACCAATATTCACGAGCTTGCCAAAAACCGCCCGGCACAGTTCTCAGTGGGCGACGCGTTTCGCGCATCCGAGAACGCCGGGGAAGCGCAGGTCACGTTTCCAAGCATGATGCAACCGGTTGAGGTGGGTGCACTCATTCTGAAGGCCGTCCGAAACGATGAGTTGTATGTCATCACCCATGGCGAGTGGCGGTCCGCGGCAGAGGGCCGTCACGCGGCACTGATAGCGGCAATGCCTGAGAAAACAGATCCGGCACTCGTCGCGATGCTCCAGGCGCGGCCCCCTGCGCCCACCAAACCCTGACTCACAGCAAAGGACAGGTCATGCTGAAGCTCTACCACGCCGAGCCCGTCGCCAACTCCCTGAAGACCCTCATCTCCCTCAAGGAAAAGGGACTCGATTTCCAGAGCCAGTACATCGACCTGCACAAGTTCGAGCAACACGAGCCGTGGTTCGTCGCGATCAACCCCGAGGGCCAGGTACCGGTCCTCGACCACGACGGCCAGCTGGTCACCCACACAACAGTGATCGGCGAATACCTGGAGGATGCATTTCCCGACGCCCCACCACTGCGTCCGGCGGATGCTCCGGGCAAGGCTCGCATGCGTTACTGGAACAAGTTCTGCGACGAGCATGTCATGAACTATGTATCCATGCACGGCTGGCATCGCCTGGTGAGCGTAATAGCGCGCTCGATCGACGGCGGCGAGTTTGAAAGGTTGATGGCACGCATCCCGCTGCACGAGCAGCGGGAAAAGTGGCGCACCGCGCGCTCGGGATTCAGCGAGTCGGATCTCGCCAACGCAACCCGTAAGATCGAGGTGGCCGTGGACAAAGTGGAGCAGCAACTCGCGAAAACACCTTGGCTCGCGGGCGACACGTACACCCTGGCGGACATCAACTTCTTTGCAATCGGCGGCATGGCCCTCGGAAGACTTTTCCCTGAACTGAACATTGAGAAGCGCGCGCCGCGCCTGGTGGATTGGGTTGGCCGCATGCGCGAGCGGCCGGGAGTGAAGGCGGCCTTCGCAATGCCCGACCGCACCAACCCCGCGTTTCGGACTTTTACCGGCGAAGCCCGCTGAAATCATCGGAAAGGGCGCACGTGAAAAACTTCTCGGGTCGGGTTGCGGTAGTGACTGGCGGCGCCAGCGGAATCGGCTATGGCATGGTCGAGAACTTCCTCAAACTCGGGATGAAAGTCGTGATCGTCGACTTCAACCCGGGTTACCTGGAGGAAGCCAGGCAAACCCTCGCCGGCCGCAACGATGTGCATTTCGTACGAGCCGATGTTGGCAATCGCGACGCGGTGCGCGCCGCTGCGGATGAGGCGGTCCGAGCTTTCGGGAAAATTCATGTACTTTGCAATAATGCCGGAGTTGGCGGTGGCGGCGACACACACGACCCGGACTTTGACGCCTGGGACCGCGCGCTGCGTGTGAATCTGGGCGGCGTCGTCAACGGCACGAAAATCATAGCACCGCTGATTCTGAAGCACGGTGAGGGCGGGCACATCGTCAACACCTCCTCCATGGCCGGCATCGTCCCGCTGCCGTTACCGGGTCTCGGCGCGTATCAAACCGCCAAATTTGCCGTGCGCGGCTTTACGGAATCCCTGCGCATGTCACTCGCGCCCCATGGAATCGGCGTGTCCTGCCTGTTTCCGGGGGGTACGCGTACTCGAATCATCGAAGCCGGCGCGGCTGATGATGCGGCTCGCGCGGCGGCGAAAGAGATGACCGCGTCCTGGATGGATCCCGTCGCGTTGGGCGCCCGCGTCGTCGAGGGCATTCGCAACAACGCCCCCTACATTCTCACTCACATGGAATTTCGTGAGGAAGTACGCGATCTCTACGGCATGCTCGATTCAGCGTTTCCGCGCAATCAGGACGTTCCACCCGGACGCGGCGGATTCGAGGATCACCGTCGAGCCATTGTCAACCAACTTCGCGCCCTGCCCGTAAAGGACTGAGGCGCCCCGATCAGGCGCAGAATTTCCGCACGCCCCTGCTCGAATCAAGCGATACCTTCGGCCAGCACATCGCGAATCTGCGTGAGCACGCGATGGGGCCGGCGCTTGCCGGTCTCGCGCGCCCAGTCCTCGTGTGTCATGACGCCCGTCGTCACTCCGAAAGCCGTCGCGCCACCCCGGCGTGCCATGATGATTTCCACGGCCGGGTCGTCGCCTACAACCCCGACATTGCGCGCTGGAACGCCCAATTTCCTGGCGATGAAACGCAGCGCGTGCAATGAAGGCTTGCCGGTGAGAATCGTCCGGGCTTTTGTCATGCGATGTATCGCGCCGACGATGGCATAGGAATAGCCCATGGTCCGCCCTTGCCGCGTCGCGAAAAAGGGCACGTCCGATGCAACATATAACTTCGCGCCGGCCCAGATGGCCTGACATGCCGCTTCGATGTCCTTCATGCCGCAGTCGGGATGCCAGCCTACATAGACGGCATCAACCTCGCTTGCGCGTGGCTCTCCGGTGAACACCGTCTCGATACCTGCCGCGGAAAGTGCGTGCCCCACTCCGCGATTTCCCAACACGAGTGCCCGGGCGACACCGTTGCGAGACATGAGCTCCGCCGCGACGCTGGACGGCGTGAACATCCGGTCATCGGCAATAGGCAGACCGATACCCCGCAAACGCGCGGCCTGCTCCGCTGGCGGATACGCACTACCATTAGTGAGCACTACGAATGGGATCTTGCGCTCCTGCAATGTCGAGAGCACTTCAACGGCCCCCGGCAGCACCTCGTAGCCACCCAGCGATCGGTCGCTGAGCAACAGCGTCCCATCAAGATCAAACATGAACCCCTTGATGGGCGACAACGGCTCGGGCGGCGGCGCCGACTCTTGACTCGCAACAACGCTCATCAAGGTGATCCCAAACCCAGGCCGCCGCGTGCATTCCGACGCATCTCGAGCCTGAACCCCGCCTTCTCGACAGAAACCCATGACAAGTCCCGATGCTCGGCGAGCTGTCGTATGAGGCTCATAACGGGCCTCAGCGCCGGGTTGTAGTGCCGCACGGCTGGACCTGCGGCCCTCATCGCGTCCACCTGCCCGGCCGGCATCGTGGCTCGAAGCAGAAACTCCTCGTCGGACAGGCTCTCTCCAACCTTCCGCCGCAGTTCGCTCAGCGGCGCCATTGAGGCTTCCGCCCGCAACTCTTTCGTCCGGGGAAGCGACTCGATCCGGGCCATCACCTGCGCGTCAATCGGAACATTGGGCTTGCCGAAACGGCCGATGGCATAGCGAATCGCTTCGTCCGGAATCACTTTGTAGCGCTCCTGGTTCATCACGTTCATGACGGCCTGCGTCATCACGATCTGCGCGAAGGGCGTCATCACAATCGGCCAGCCGAGCTCTTCACGCACGCGGCCGATTTCCCCGATCACAGCCCCTTCCAAATGCGATAGACGACTCTCCGCCAGATGCCGGCGCATCGTGCCCACCATGCCCCCCGGCAGTTGGTGTTGAAGATACGCAGCGTCAAAGGCCTGCGGCCGCCCCATCGGCAATCCCTCCGCCTCGGCCAGGCGAGTGAAGTAACTGTCGACCTCTTTCAGCGCCTCGTCATCAACACGAACCGTGTGACCGAGCGCACGCAGGTTTGTAACCACCCGCTCCGCCGGCGGATTCGAAGTGCCATCGGC
>DATBCZ010000467.1:0-2227 GCA_036270175.1 Steroidobacteraceae bacterium
TTCTCAACAACCTCTACGCGCAGACACCGATGGAGACGGTGTTCGGCATCAACATGGTCGCCCTGCAGGACGGGCAGCCGAAGTTGATGTCGCTGAAGGAGATGCTGGATGCCTTCATCCGGCATCGACGCGAGATCGTTACCCGGCGCACGATTTACGACCTCCGCAAGGCCCGCGAGCGCGCCCATATCCTCGAAGGCCTCGCTGTCGCGTTGGCCAACATCGATGACGTGATCGCCCTGATAAAAGCCTCGCCGTCGCCGGCGGAGGCGCGTACGGCATTGCTGGGCCGTTCCTGGGGCTCGGGCATCGTGCCGCAGCTGCTCGAGCGCGCGGGCGCGATCTCGACCCGGCCCGCCAGTCTGGACCCCGAATTCGGGATGAGGGGCGACACGTACTACCTGTCGGAAGAGCAGGCGCAGGCCATTCTCGACATGCGCCTCAATCGCCTCACCGGCCTGGAGCAGGACCGGATCATCGATGAGTACAAAGGACTGCTGGAAAGTATCCGCGATCTCGATGACATCCTGGCGCGCCCCGAGCGGCTGACCCAGGTGGTGCGCGACGAGCTCCTGGAAATCCGCGAGCAGTATGGCGACGCGCGCCGCACGGAGATCAACCGGGATCACCTCGATCTGACGACCGAAGACCTCATCGAGCCGCAGGACGTCGTGGTCACCCTGTCCCACGCTGGCTACGCGAAATCCCAACCGCTCACCGAGTACCAGGTGCAACGGCGCGGCGGACGCGGTAAAGCGGCCACCACGGTGAAGGACGAGGACTTTATCGAGAAGCTCTTTGTCGCCAACACGCACGATACCGTGTTGTGTTTCTCGAATCGCGGCAAAGTGTATTGGCTGAAGGTTTACACGCTCCCGCAGGCCGGGCGTGGCGCCCGCGGCAAGCCCATGGTGAACCTCCTCCCACTGGAGGAGGGCGAGAAGATCAACGCGTTGCTGCCGGTAAAACAATACGACGAGCAACACTTCGTGTTCATGGCCACCAGCCAGGGCACGGTAAAGAAAACGCCCCTGACCGCTTTCTCCCGGCCACGCACCAGCGGCATTATCGCGGTGGATCTGGCCGACAACGACCGCCTCGTGGGTGTTGCCATCACCGATGGACAGCGTGAGATCATCCTGGTCTCGAGCGGTGGTAAGGCGATCCGCTTCCTCGAGGATGAAGTGCGGCCGATGGGCCGCGAGGCCACCGGCGTCCGCGGCATCAAGCTCGGAGACGAGCAGGAGCTCATCGCACTCATCGTCGTTGGAGAAGGAAACGTCCTGACGGCGTCCGCGACCGGCTACGGTAAGCTGACTCCGCTCGATGACTTTCCGTCTCACGGTCGTGGCGGGCAGGGCGTCATCGCCTTGCAGACCTCGGATCGTAACGGCACGACGGTCGCCGCGCTCCAGGTGATGCCGGGCCACGAGATCATGCTCATCAGCTCGACCGGTACTTTGGTACGCACTCCTGTCGATGAGATCTCGGTGCTCGGACGCAATACGCAGGGCGTACGTCTCATCCGGCTCGCCGAAGGCGAGCGCCTGGTTGGAATCGAGCGCATCGAAAGTCTCGAGACGGCGGATGGCGCGGGCGGCGGAGTCGATGTGGCGGGCGGCGAGTCGCCCGGAACGGATGTCTCGGGCGGCGGTGTCGCGGGCGGCGACGAGCCCGGCCCCGAAACCTCCGGACCTCCCGACAGCACCGGCTAACCGCCACTAACCTAGGCTTGGTGGCGATCACAAGCGGACCGCCGAGTTGCGAGAATCGCTCATGCGCTACCGAATACTGACTCTCAACAACATCAGCGCCCGCGGCCTGGAGCGCCTGCCGCGGGACCGTTACGAGGTCGCCCCCGACCTCGAGCGCCCGGATGCCATTCTCGTGCGCTCCGGCGACATGCACGGGACGGCTATCGCCGCAACCGTGCTGGCCGTGGGCCGCGCCGGAGCGGGCGTCAACAACATTCCCATCGCAGAGTTCAGTAAGCGTGGCATTCCGGTGTTCAATACTCCGGGCGCGAATGCGAACGCTGTGAAGGAGCTCGTGTTAGCGGGCCTGTTACTCGCGGCGCGTAATGTCTGTCCCGCGTGGGAGTTTGCCCGTTCACTCAAAGGGGATGATCACGCTATCGACGCAGCCGTTGAGAGCGGCAAGAAAAAGTTCGTCGGATTCGAGATGCCGGGCCGCACGCTCGGTGTGGTTGGCCTCGGTGCAATAGGTG
>DATBCZ010000468.1:0-6747 GCA_036270175.1 Steroidobacteraceae bacterium
ATTTCAGCAGCAGCACCGGAAATGAGGGACGCGGCTCGAGCCAGCTGCGCACGTTCTCCTCACAACTGCCCATCCCGAGATCGACCCAGCGTGGGTCGCCCCGGTTGCAGATAAAGGTATCGACGTAGTCATCAAACTCCACGGCGCTGCCCGTTGCGCCTCCACTGCGCCGCGCATAGTGGTAGTTCGAGATCAGTACGTCGGCGGGCTCGCGCACCACATAGATCGCGGCCGCGGTACGGTCCGCGAGCGGGATACGGGAAGAAAAGGCAAAGTGAGTCTTCACCAGGCCCGAGTAGGCCGAATTGACGAGGTGCGGACCCAACTCATGGACATCAGGGACCAGCAGATTCAATGCCGAGGCGGATTCCTGCCGGCCGTGCAGTAAATTGCACGCGAGGAATCGCACCCAGGTATTGCCGCTCTTGGGATAGGACGCGATCCAACAGATATTCCCGCGATCCGCCACGTCGCCTTGCGGGCAATCAGCCGGCCGCGCGGCCCTTCAGGGCAGCCAACTGGGCGCGAGCCTCGTCAGCCCCCGAAAATTTTCCGGCGCCGGCCAGAGCCGCTTGCAGATCATCGCGCGCACGATCCGTCAGGCCGGCGCGCAACTCCGCCATGGCGAGGTGATAGCGGATTTCATTCGAAGCCGGTGCCTTGTCCGCAGCACGCTGCAGCACTGGCAGAGCCTCGGTATTCTCCGCCCGCTTGAAGTGTACCCAACCGTTTGTATCGAGAAGGTTTCCGTCGTTCGACGAAACGAACCCCGCGGTGAGGTCGCGTGCGCGGTCGAGACTGGCCTTGTCAGTCTTATAAGTGACCAGGAGCATGGCCAGATTGTTAGCGGCCAGCGTCACATTGGGATTGTGTCGATACCAGGCTTCGTAGCTCGCGATCGCTTCATCTACCCGGCCCAAGCCTTCGTACAGCCGCGCGAGCTCTGCGACCAATTCGATCTGCGTCGGCACTGCCTTGATCCCGGTCTCATAGGCGGCAATGGCGCCGGGCGTGTCCTTCGCCATAAAACGACTGATCGCGAAGCTGCGGTAAGGGACCCACCAGCCGGGCGCGAGCTTCATCGCGCGAGTAAAAGCGTCGTTGGCCGCCGTGGGATCCTTCTGCGTCAGGTACAGCTCGCCCAGTAAGTTGAGCGAAAAGGCGTTCGGTTGCTTCTCGACCGCATTTTTCACCAACGTGAGCGCCCGCGTGCCCTGGCCTCTTGCCAAATCGAGGTGGGCCAACGCCGAAAGGGCATCGAGCAACGTCGGTTGTAACGCGAGTGCGTGCTCGAACTCGTGCTGCGCATCGTCCAGCCGATTCTGTCCCTGGGCGACCAACCCGGCCAGGTAATACCCTTCGGCGGCTTGGGGCCGGAGAGTCTTGAGATCTTCGGCCGCCTTCCTCGCAGCGAGATAATCCCGCTTCTCGATATAGGCATGCGCCAGCGCGTCCCGAGCCTCCGCGTTGTCAGGAACAGCGGCCACGGTTTGCTCGAGCAACGCCACTGCAGCGTCCGCTCGTTGCGTACGCATCAGGAGCTGCGCAAGTTGGATCCGTACCGAAGGGTCTTTTGGCGCAAGATCCATTGCCGCACGGAACGATTCCTCGGCGAGCGCGACTTCTCCATTCGCCCAGTAGGCTTGCCCAAGCAGTTGGCGGATGCTGCCGGACTTCGGTTGATCGCGTACCAGTGCGCGAAGGTCCACGATGGCGGCGGCCGGATCGCTGCGCGCCAGTGCCAGCCGGCTCCGAATCAACAGCGCGTCGGTGTCGCGAGGATTCTTGGCCAGTACCTCAGCGATGGCAGAGCTTGCGTCCTGCGCGCGGCCCTGCGCGAATGCGATTGCCGCGAGGCGATCACGCGCCACGAGCCCCTTGGGGCCCGTTCCGTCCTTCGCGACCACTTCCTTATAAACGGTTGCAGCGTCGTTCAACGCACCGGTTCGCTGCAGCAGCGTGGCCAAACCCAATCTCAGATCGAGGTTATCCGGTTCGTGCGCAATGAAACCGCGGAGCAACTGCTCACCGTCGGCGCGCGTTCGCTGCGAGCTGATGAAGTCGACGAGAGTCAGCTTTACCTGCACGTCCGTGGGGTTTGCCTTCACGGCGTCCTCGAGGACATGCTGCGCCGCATCCATTTTGTGGTCGCGCGAGTAGAAGCCGGCGAGTTGGTATCGATAGCGCGGTTCGTGCGGCGCGAGCTCGATGAGCGCCCGCAACTGTTTTTCCGCCTGTTCCGGCTCGTTCGCGGCAAGAAAGAGATCGGCGAGAACCCCCAGCAGGGTCTTTGAAGTCGGCGCTCGTTGAACTGCATGACTCACCAAGGTGATTGCACCTGGGAGGTCGCCCGCGCGCCTGTACAGACGCGCACGAACTTCGATCGCTTCTTCGTTTGTCGGCGCAA
Organism: Steroidobacteraceae bacterium; assembly: GCA_036270175.1. Classification (GTDB taxonomy): domain Bacteria; phylum Pseudomonadota; class Gammaproteobacteria; order Steroidobacterales; family Steroidobacteraceae; genus 13-2-20CM-66-19. The sequence goes on from DATBCZ010000468.1 coordinate 2,408, forward strand.
TCTGGAGCGCGCGATCGGCGTCCGCGACCGCCTCGTCCGGTTTGTTGAGCAGCAGACGGGCCGCCGCGCGCAGAGTGAGCAGCGTCGGGTCGTCCGGATGTTTGGCAATCACCGGGCCGATGACATCCAGCGTCTTCTGCGGGACGCCCCCATAGAGGAAAGCCCGCGCAAGATCGGCGCTCGCTTCAACGTTCAGCGGGTCGGAATCCACGACTGATTGATAGAGGCCGAGTGCGTCGCGCAAGTGCCCCATGCGCTCGGCAGCACGCCCCGCCATAAGGCGGGCTTTCTCGTCCTTCGGGGCGATCTGCATCGCGTTCCGGAACTCGATGCTCGCCTTCGCATAGTCACCGGCCGCAAAGAACGCCTGCCCCCGATCGAGGTGGCTGGCCAGTCGTGATTGGGCTCCTCCGCACCCCGTGACCAGGGCGCCAAAGGCGATGGTGGCGGCTACGCAGAGCGCGGCTTTCTTCCCGATGAATGGCATGGACGTTACCCGGGACATTTTTGCGCTGGTTTTCGGGCTTCGGACTGTACGCAGGGCGCGTGACGATCGCATTACACGAGCGCTGGAGACAGCCTGTGCCTGGCGACGAAGCGCGTCACCAGCACCGCCAGCAGGGTGATCAGGAAATCCAGGCTCAATGCCCCCCCGCCGCCTCCGCCGCCGCTGCTACCCGTTGCGGGAGTCACGGTGACCGCCACGGATTGCTTCGCACTCACGCCCTCGCCGCTACACGTAAGAGTAAATGTGGTCGAGGCCGTGAGGACGGGGCTGGTCGCCGTCCCGGTGGTGGGCTGCGTGCCACTCCATCCTCCCGACGCTACGCATCCGGTGGCGTTGTTAGAGCTCCAGTTCAAGTTAACCGTCGCGCCGGAGGTCACCGTCGTGGTACTCGCCTGAAGAACGACAGTCGGCCCCGCCGCGACATTCAATGCATAAGTGCCCGCGCCGTCGGTTCCGCCCGGCTGGGCGATGAAATTGATGAAGTAGGTACCCGGCGCCGGGGCCGTGAACGAGAAGGCACCGCCACCGTAAGCCAACCCGAGCTGGTTCGATCCCTGGGTAGCGATGACGGCAAAGGTCGAAAGGGCCGCGGGAAAGCCGAGATCAGACACGTTGACGGCGTAGCTTCCCGAGACCGGAATCGTGATTTGCCGCGCCGCGAAGAGCTGTCCGACGCCCTGGGTCGTCTCGAACACGGGCGCGCCACCGACACTGGCGGCCAGATCTACATCAAACAGCCCTCCGGTCGTCGGGGGTTGGGCGAACACCAGCAGCGAAACGGTGCCGGATGCAACAGTGACACCTGTCGTTCCGGCAGCCTTGAGTGGAGTGCCGAGCACCGCTCCCGACTGCACGGCTACCGCGTTCACAGAGGTGAGGGGATTCGGGATGCCGAAATCCACGAGGTTGAAGTTGTAGCTGCCGCCGCTGGTGACGGCGGCATCGAAACTGTAGGCCGACACTTTACTACCCGGGGCAGTCACACCGCGGGCGACATTGAGCGCCGCCGCCCCATTCTGCGGGGCCAGCGCCAGGGCATAACTTCCAGCCGTTGCCGTCGAAGCCAACACAAACACCTGGTACGTTCCGGCAGCAGCCGTGAACGGCGGGCTGCTGCCGGCGGCTGTGAGTGTGGTTACGACCTGCCCGTCGAGTGTGACCACGGCTCCCGCCGCGGTGAGCGCAGCAGGTACTCCAAGATCAACCAGGCTCAACGTGTAACCCAATCCTGCCGTCGGTGTCGCATTCTGCGCGGGCGAGACCACGCCGACCGGAACCGCTTTGCCGTAGACGGGTGCGCCGCCCCCCGCAGGAGTTACGACCGCGCTGTAGAGGCCCGCGTCGATAGTGGGATCCGATTGGCCCACTGCGAAAATGCGGTAACTCACGCCTTGCTGTAGAGCGATCGTGGCCGAGCCTGCCGCCGGCAAGGGCGGATTGGTCACGATTGTCCCGTTTGTTGTTGTGATAATCAGTGTCAGCGTCGTCAGCGCCTGTGGCAATTGCATGTCCGTCAGCGTGACGACATAACTGCCGCTGCTCGCGACCGTGAACGTGTCGTCGATGACAGCCTCATTGCTCGGCAACGCTGCGGAAGGCAGCGCCAGTGTGTCGGAGAATGAGTCGACCACCGTGTTGTCCGTTACCGCGGTCACCTGGATTCCGATAGGACCCGATCCGGCTACTGTTCCCGGAGCGCCGACCACGTGCAGGACGTAAGTCGCCCCGGCGGTAGCAGTGAACTGCACGCTCCCTGCTCCCGAGAGAGGCGTTCCAACGATGCTGCTCCCTTGCGTAATGGCGAGTTTCACCGAGGCGAGCGGTGCAGTTGGCGTAAGCGCCGCACCCAGGTCCACCAGCGTGACCTGGTAAGTGCCGGCCGTACTTATAGTTACGGAGTGCTCAACGGGCACGGCATGCGCAGTGTCGGCAACCGTGTGCACCTCCTGATAAGGAACCGTCGTTTGCGCGTGGGAGTTCGCACACAAAAGCGCGGACAAAGCGGCGAGCACCAGGGCTCGTCCCTTCAACAGATTGGCCAACATTTCGACAGTCCCTATTTATTATGGCCGCAGGGGCGGCTGATGAAATGTATGCCGAGTGCGTGACGCGTGCGTTACAGGGAACCGGCCCTAGGCATGGAGGCTGAACAGCGCACGGCCGGCGATTACCGCCAGTGTTACTGCTAGAAACATTCGCGGCATCATGCGCTTGAGATCGATGGTGAGGATCATCTCTACCACGTAGAGAAGGATGACGGACTTGGCGATGCCGCCAGGCAGATCGGCCGGAAGTGCGATGGAGCCCGGCAGATTGGGCAGCACCAACGCGATGAACAGGACGATGAGATCCAGTGTCGTAAGCTCGAATCGCCGGGTCGTAGACATCCAGAAGCGCACGAGTGCGGCGGCACCCGTTATACCGACGCAAGTCCAGGACAAGGTCGTCAGCAGCGGTGGCTTGTTCGGGATCGTCTGATCGAGATAGACCAGCAGCACCACGCTGACGTACATCGCGACCCGCTCAAACCATTGCAACGAGCGCTGCGCTTTCCACGTGCTGAGGAGAATCAGCACGATGAGCATTCCCAGGCACATCAGGCCAAGGTCCGCTCCAACGTGCCGGCTCGAAGCGAGCACACCGGTTGCGTAGACGACGAGGCATGTCGACATCACGCCAATGGTCAGTGCGGGAATGCGCGTGGTTGGAGCGAGGCCATTGATGTAACTGCGCAGTCCTGCATGGTTGGCGTCGTAACTCAGCTTCCAGCCTACCTGGGAGGCGCGATGAAGCGAGCCCAGTATCAGGCCGGTGAAAGCGCAGAAAGCAATGAATACTTCGGAATCGGACTCGAAGCGCAAAAAATAGGCGAGCAGGACCAGTGCTACTTGCATCATATAGATGAGCAGAACGGCCTCCCGATGCGCGAAGCCGAGGGCGAGCAACCGATGGTGCAGATGATTGCTATCGGCTGAGAAGGGCGATCGGCCCGCACGAATCCGCGTCAGCATGACCGTCAAGGTGTCCATGATGGGCAAACCGAGCAGCAGCAGGGGCAGGGCCGCGCTCAGCGGAGAGGTCTCACCCTGGGTCGCCAGGAGCGCCAGCGCGCCTACGCTGAATCCCAACATCTGGCTCCCGCTGTCGCCCATGAAAATTTTTGCCGGATGAGTGTTGAAGCGCAGGAACCCCAACACGGCGCCGGCTTCGATGAGAGCTACTGCGACGACCGTCGCATTGCCGCTCATCGCCGCGAACAAAGCGATGGCGCACAGGCACAGCAGGACCAGGCCACCGGCCAGGCCGTCGAGCCCGTCCGCCAGGTTGATCGCATTCGTGATGCCGATGAGAAAGACGAAGGTGAGGAAAATCGAAACGCCCTGGGGGAGCACGATCAGGCTGCCGATCATCAGGGTGCCGATGTGCATGTTGCCCACGATCATGCAAAGTCCGGCGGCGAGGACCTGGCCGGCGAACTTCGTGCGATAGCCGAGTGTTACACGGTCGTCCCACAGTCCGAAGATCAGTAGTACGACCAGTCCGAGCAGCAGGCCGCGGATCGACGGGGTGAGCTCCACCGTTATCAAGGTAGGCAGCAACAGCCCGGCCGCCATCGCCAGGCCTCCGACCCGCGGCACCGGGATGGAATGCACTTTGCGCGGACCCGGCGCGTCCGTCAGTCCGATCGCCGGCGCCCAACGCACGAGGACCGGGATCAGTGCCGCGGTGACAGAGAGTGCTACGACGAAGGCAAGGAACAGCTGCACGGAAACCCCATTGAGTTCCGGCAGACTAACGACGACTCAAGACAGTTTAGTGAAAAGTCGCGTTC
>DATBCZ010000469.1:0-2548 GCA_036270175.1 Steroidobacteraceae bacterium
AGCGGCGACCGCCCACGGACCAGAGCGCGAGCCTCGCCGACGGCGCGGTCAATCAACGCGGCGGCAGCATAACGGGAGCCTTGGACAAGTGCGGCCCGGGTCGAGCGACCGAAGAGGCTGTTGCCGCCACCGGCGCCCCCCTGCGCTCGTCGGCGGATGCCGTCCGTATTTTTCAACAGCGCGTCGACCATGAGCGTCGGCGCGGGAATGATGGCGCCACCTCGGTGGCGTCCCGCAGCATCGACCAAGTCGATGGTCATTGCGGTGCCAACACCAACCACACAGACCGCCCGTCCCTTGGCAAGGTGATACGCGCCGATGGCGGCGACAAAACGGTCAACGCCCCACCGCCAAGGCTCGAGATAGCCGCTGGTGACCCCAGCGGCCCGCCGCTGTGACACTACGAACTCCGGCGCCGGAGCCCGCGCCCGCCGCGCCGCCAGCACGAGACTTCGGTCAACTCGCGCCCCCGCAACGCTTGCCACCAGGATGCGGTCGAGCCGCCCAGACCCGATCACTCGCCGTGCGTAATCCTCACCGCCCCACCCCGAGTGAACCGCCGCGCGTTGCCGCCCCAGCCGCTCGCCATCAAACCGAGCCCACTTGATGCGTGTGTTGCCGATGTCGATCAGAAGGACGCTCACAAAAGGACATTCACGACTGGCTGACCCTCACCGACACCTCCCCCGAAACGAACTTCTTGAGCCCTTCATCGGGCGTCTCGACCAACAGCGCGCCGTGCAGGTCGACTCCGCGCGCCAACCCGTGAGTCACCTCCCCGGCGCCCCCTTTGATATCCACCATCCTGCCCTGTAATGCATCCGCATCCCGCCAGTTCTCGATGAACGGTCGCAGCCCGTGCCGCTCGAATTCCAACAGGCCATCGATGCACGCGTTGACCAGTGCCGCCGCGACGGTGTTCCGCAGAGGCTCTGCCAACCCCGCGGTAATGAGATCTGTTGCCGCATTTCCCGCCTCAGCAATCTTCGCCAGCACCGGGGCGCCCAGCGACACATTCAGGCCCATACCGATCACAACACAAGCCGGACCATCCGTCTCCGCCCGCAACTCGATGAGGATCCCGCCCAGTTTCCGCTCATCGACCACCAGATCGTTAGGCCATTTCAGCTTCGCGCCGGTCACACCCAGCACGTGAAGCGCACGTAACTCGCATACCCCGATCACCAGCCCCAGCGCGCTCAGATCCGCAGGCACGTCCCTGAACGTCCAACTCAACGACAAACAGATCGCCCCACCCGGGGGCGCCAGCCACGCCCGTCCGCGCCGCCCGCGGCCGGCGGCCTGGTACTCAGCGAGCATCACTTCACTCGACCCGTTCGGAGGATTCGGGCGGGAGAGCAGCACGGTGTTTGTAGACCCCACGGACCAGGCGACCTCGAGACTGCGCACGCGCGGCCGCACCTCCGGCGAAAGCTTCTCCTGGATCCGCTCGGCCGCCAGAGGCTCACTCGAGTTAGCCAATCGATAGCCACGATTGCGTACGGCGTGCAAAGTGGCGCCCAGGTCGCGCAAAGACTTCACTGCCTTCCAGACAGCGCTCCGGCTCACGCCGAGAGCCTGCGCGAGATCCTCGCCGGAGTGGAACTGCCCATCCGACAATTTGGCAAAAACACGGGCGATTAATGGCCTTTCGACTTCCAATCACGCGCTCCCGCGCCGTAGCCCAAACATCCAGAGCCGGCGCGCACGCGGCTCGGTACCCGCACGCATGCGCGCTATGTTGGCTCGGTGCGTGAATGCAATCAGGACGGCACTCAACACACCGAAGGTCACCAGAGGCGCCCTGGGCATCCAGGGTCCAACAGCACCGGCCACGGCAAGAGCCAGCGCCCCAAGCATCGACGCGAGCCCCACAAAGCCAAACAGAATCACGGCAACCAGCCAAGTGGCCAACATCGGCAGCAACAGCCACAGGTCGAGACCCAACGCGGCGCCAACGAGCGTCGCCACTCCCTTGCCGCCCCGAAAACCATACCAAAGCGGGTAAACATGACCCAATATGACTGCGATCCCGCACGCCGTGGCGAGCCAGCCGTAGGGTTCGGTCGAGTGGAACGGAGCCACGACTCGTGTTGCCACCCACCCCTTGCCGATATCGATCAACATGACCCAGAACGCGAACGCCTTACCCTGAGTCCGCAGCGCATTGGTGCCCCCGGCATTGCCGCTGCCGAGTCGTCGAATATCGACGCCACCACGCAAGCGGCCCACCACGAGGCCGCCGACGACCGATCCCAGCAGATAGCTGAGGATGACTTTGATCACTTCCAGTATTTGCATATCGCCGCTAAGCCGCCTGCAGGAACACTTCGGCCAGCATGCAACGAACGCTGCCGCCGCCGAGCCTCTCGATCGTGGGGACGGGAACCGCGAGTACCGCATCCGTGCATCCGGACAGGCGTGCGAAATTGTCCGGACGCAGTCCTTGCCGGGCGGCTTCCGACATTACCAGCACCCGGGAATCTCCAAGCGCTTCGTCCCACGTGGCGAGCTCCAACATGTTGCCCGCGAAACGCTCGATCTCGGC
>DATBCZ010000470.1:0-8836 GCA_036270175.1 Steroidobacteraceae bacterium
CAGGTCTTCCAGCGCCTCGATCCCAACTGACAACCGGATGAGGCCGTCGACGAGCCCCGCCTTCTGACGGGCCACCGGGTCCATCGCCGCGTGGGTCATCGTGGCAGGATGCGCGACGAGGCTTTCAACACCCCCGAGCGACTCGGCAAGCGAGAAATACTCGAGATCGGCAACGAATTCGCGCACGGCGTCGTGACCGCCTTCGAGTTCGAGGCTCACGATCGCGCCGAAGCCGGTCTGCTGGCGACGGGCGATGTCATGACCCGGATGACTCGGGAGACCGGGGTAATACACGCGCTTCACGCCGGGCTGCTCGTTCAGCCATTGGGCCAGACCCATGGCATTACGACCGTGATGATCCAGACGTGCGTGCAGAGTACGCAGGCCACGCAGGGTCATGAAGCTGTCGAACGGCGCGCCAGTGATGCCGAGGCAGTTTGCCCACCAGACGAGTTGTTCGTGGAGCTTCGCGTCCTTGGCTACCACCGCGCCGCCAACGACGTCGCTGTGACCATTTAAATACTTCGTCGTCGAGTGGACGACCAGATCCGCTCCGAGTGTGAGCGGCTGTTGCCATGCCGGCGACAGGAAGGTGTTGTCGACAACGGTCAGCGCACCGCTGGCTTTTCCGAGAGCAGCGAACGCTTCGATATCGGTGATTCGCAGCAGAGGATTGCTGGGCGTCTCGATCCACAGCATTGCAGTCGGCTTCGCCAATGCGGCCCGGACCGCCGCCTCGTCGCCGAAGTTCACGAATTCCACTTCGCGCTCGCCGCGCTGGTGCCAGGCGTTGAACAGACGATAGGTGCCGCCGTAACAATCGTGAGGCGCCACAATCCGCCCTTTCGCCGGAATGAGGTAGCCGCAGAGCGTGATCGCCGCCATGCCGGTGGCGGTTACCACCGCGCCAACACCGAGCTCCAGTTCGGCAATGGCCGCGCCCAACAGGTCGCGCGTCGGGTTTCCCGAGCGGGTGTAGTCGTAGTCGCGCTTCTGGCCGAAGCCGCGGAAAGCGAACGTCGAGGTCAGGTGGATCGGAGGAACGACACAACCGGTCGCGTCATCACACTCGAGCCCCGCTCGCACCGTCTGGGTAATCTGGCGCGGGCGCGCCGGCTTAATAGTCTTGCTCATGCAGCACCTCCGAGCGCCGCTGCGAATATTCCGCGCAATTGATCCGACTCCTTCAAGAAAGCGTCATGGCCATAGATAGATGAGATTTCGTGCAACCGGGAGACGGGCAGCCGCGCGGCGAGGCCACGCAGGTCCGTCAGCGGGACCAACTGGTCCTCGCGGATTGCAACGATGGTCGTGGGCACGAATATCCGCGTCGCGTCCACGTGATGCAGGTCGATCGATTCCGACAGGCAGAGAATCGACTCAGGGTGGTGTCGCTCGGCGAAATCGCTGCCGCGCGCGTTGAGATAGCGCTCGACGGGGAACGTGAACCGCTCGCCCTCTCGCGTCGGCGCTCCGCTGAAGCGTGCTTCAAACTCTTCGGCGCTCCGGTACGTCGACATCGCCAGGGAGCGCGCGAGCTGCAGGCCATCCTTGGGACGACCGCACTCCACGGCGAAGCGCAGGATCTGACGTTGCACGCTTCGCCAGGCGGTGGCCATGGGATGCGTGCGGTCGGCCGCGCCGATCACAACGAGCCGGCTCACTCGCTCGGGATAACGCTCGCCAAAAGCCAGCGCGACCATGCCGCCGTAGGAGCCGCCCACGATCGCGCGTAGGGACTTGAGCCCGAGGTTGTTGAGAAGGCGGACGAGCAGCTCCGCCTGGTCGTACGTGGAGATGTTGGGAAACTGCAAGGTCGATGCGGAGGTACCGGCCTCTGACGGGGCGCTGCCATTAGTCGAGGTGGTGCTATCAGGCGAGGCGCGGCCATTGGCCGAGGTGGTGACGTCAGCCGAGTCGCTCACCGTCGGTGAGCTCTTCGTGTCCGGGACCGCGTGGAGGGTCGGCCGCCCGGGTCCTGTCGTCTCCGCACTTCCACCCAGGTAGTCGAAGCTCAGCACGCGGAAGCGATCGGCATCCAGCGCCTGGCCGGGTCCGACGACCTCCGACCACCACCCCTTCCGGGGCTCATCTGAGTCGAACACACGCCGGTTCGCGGAGATGCCGCCGAGTGCGCAGACGACCGGCGCATTCGCCGGCCCGACGAGGCGCCAGGCGACGCGAATACCCGTCAGCCGGCCACCGTGGTACAGCGAAACTTCCCCCGGCACATCGAGAATCCCTTCCCGTACGACCATTTCGGGCGCGGGAACGGGTCCAGGCTGCGCTCTATGGGCGACTGGGAGGGCTTCGACTGAGGCGTTCATGAACTCTACTCCGCAAACCTTTGGCACGGTTCTCACCGTCCTGCTGCGGAGCGCCTGCCCTATATAGGCAGGTTGTTGCGTCCATCCTAGCTTGGCGGGACCGCCATGCTGAGGCTACGCAGACCGCTCATCTGTCGGTTTCGACCTCTCGGCTTGCGCCAGCGGTCGAACCTGCAGGAGTTGGCACCTTTCCAGAGTGGTTAAGTCTGGCGGTTGCCCCGGCGTCTAAGGGCCTTATCCCTCAGCCGGTCTCGATGAGTAGGCGAAGTCTAGGGTGCGTTGGCGCAACACGTCATGGTGGGGGTGGGGGAAGACGGTTCGGGGTGTGATGGAATTGGCGGTCCGCCCGTCCTCATGCTAATGTACTAACGCGCTATTACATTGAGACAGCATGAAGACTCATCGTAACGTCAGTCCGCGCCAGGAGGCGCTCGCCGAACGCAATCTATGCGTGGCGGTGGCCGCTTTGCGGTCCCCGGAAGAGGTGCGCGCGTTCTTTCGCGACCTGTGCACCCCTGCCGAATTGCAGGCCATGGCCGATCGCTGGTCCGTGGTGGATTACCTGAAGCGCGGCCTTCCCTATCGCGAGATTCATCGCCTCACGGGTGTGAGCGTGACGACCATCGGCCGTGTCGCGCGCTTCCTGGGGAGTGGCAACGGCGGTTACGAAGTGGCGGCGCAAAGGCTCGAGGAAGCCAAGCGTGAGCCCGCGGCCAAACGTGTGGAGGCAGCCCGCCATGGATAAGATGCGACTCAAACTGGCCGTACAGAAGTCCGGGCGGCTCACCGACCCTTCTCTCGACCTGCTTACCCGCTGCGGGTTGAAGCTCTCGCGCGGCAAAGATCAGCTGATTTGCGTGGGCGAGAACATGCCGCTGGACGTGCTGTTCGTCCGCGACGACGACATCCCCGATCTCGTGCAGGAAGACGTCTGCGATCTTGGTCTGGTCGGACTGAACGTGCTGGAGGAAGCCCGCCTGGAGCTGGCCTCCAGCGGGCATCCGGCGCGCTTTCAGCAGGTCCGCTCGCTCGACTTCGGGCGTTGCCGCCTGTCGCTGGCGGTTCCGGATGGAATGGCTTTCGAAGGGCCGAGCTCACTGCGGGGCCGACGCATTGCGACCACCTATCCGTTCATGCTCGCCAGGTACCTGCGCGAGCGCGACATCACCGCCGAGATCGTCACTCTCTCCGGCGCTGTCGAGATCGCACCGCGCCTGGGTCGCGCCGATCTCATCTGCGACCTGGTCTCGACGGGCTCGACACTGCTGGCAAACCACCTGCGGGAAGTCGAGACCGTGTTGGAAAGCCACGCGGTGTTGATTCGCACGCCGCTGGCTCTTCCCCCTGAGAAGGACGAATGGGTGGAACGGCTGCTGATGCGCATCGAGGGCGTGCAGAGCGTCCGCGAAAGCAAATACATCATGCTGCACGCCCCCCGCTCCGCCCTGCCCGAGATCCGCAAGCTACTGCCGGGCAGCGAGTCACCGACCATCATTCCTCTCGAGGGCCACCCGGACAAGGTCGCGGTCCACGCCGTGTGTCGCGAGAACGTATTCTGGGAAACGCTCGAAAGCTTGAAAAAGGCCGGCGCAAGCGCCCTGCTGGTCCTGCCTGTTGAAAAGATGTTGGCCTGAGTCATGCGTATTTTTGATTGGAACAGTCTCTCGGAGCGCGAGCGGCGCGCTGCATTGGCGCGGCCGTCGCTGGAGTCCCGCGCCGACATTGCGGCGGTGGCGCTCGATGTCATCAACACTGTCCGTGCTACGGGCGATGCAGCTCTGCATGCCTACACTGAGCGGTTCGACGGGGTGAAGCTCGACAGTCTCGCGGTATCGCAGGAGGAATTCGCCGCGGCCCGGAAGGAACTGACTTCCGTGCAGATCGCCGCACTCGAGCGCGCGATCGATAACGTGAGCCAATTCCATGAGGCGCAGGTTCCCAAGCCCTTTGCCATGGAGACGATGCCGGGGGTTCGTTGTGAGCGAATCATTCGTCCCATACAGGCCGTGGGCCTTTATGTCCCCGCGGGGTCCGCACCGCTACCTTCCGCTGTAATCATGTTGGCGGTGCCGGCCCGCATCGCCGGTTGTCCCCGCAGGGTGTTGTGCACCCCACCGAACCGTCAGGGGTTCGCAAACGCCGCGGTGTTGGTGGCAGCGCAGATGTGTGGGATCGACACGGCTTTCAAAGTGGGTGGCGCGCAAGCGATAGCGGCGCTGGCGTACGGATCGGGCAGCGTCCCCAAGGTCGACAAGATTTTCGGGCCCGGCAACGCCTGGGTGACGGCAGCCAAACAACTCGTCGCCAATGATTCCGCCGGCGCCGCGTGTGATATGCCCGCGGGACCCTCCGAGGTGCTCGTAGTGGCCGACGATACGGCCCGCGCGGATTTTGTCGCGGCAGATCTGCTCGCGCAGGCTGAACATGATGGGCAGGCGCAGGCCATACTCATTACGCCGAGCCGTAAGCTCGCCGAAGCGACGGCGGCCGCGATCCAAGCGCAACTCGGTAGTTTCTCGCGCCGCGCGATTCTCGATAAATCGCTTGCTTCCAGCCGCTGCCTCGTGGTGCCCGATCTCGAAACCGCCATGCGGGTGTCGAATGAATATGCGCCCGAGCATCTCATTCTGGAAGTCACTGAGCCGCGCCGCTGGTTGCCGCAGATTCACAACGCAGGCTCGATTTTCCTGGGGGCGTGGTCGCCGGAGCCGATGGGCGATTACTGTTCGGGGACGAACCACGTTCTGCCGACGTACGGGTATGCGCGTACCTACAGTGGGTTGTCAGTGCTCGACTTTGTGAAGGGCATGACCGTGCAGGAGTTGTCGCCCGCGGGGCTGCGTGCGCTCGGGCCGACGGCGGTGACGTTGGCTGACCTTGAGGGGTTGGATGCGCATGCGAATGCGGTGACGTTGCGGTTGAAGGTGCTTGCGGCGGAGGCCGAGACGGCAGGCGGAATCACGTCATGAGCTGGGTTAGCGAGCTCGCGCGACCCGACATCGTCGCGCTGAAAGCGTACGAGCACGCCTCCTGGGAGCCGACGCTCGAGCGCCTCCATGCCAATGAACTGCCCTGGCGTGCGGCCGGCGATGAATCGGTTGCTGGGCTAAACCGCTACCCCGAGCCGCAGCCCCGCGAGTTGGTCGAAGGGCTCGCCAAATTGTACGGTGTTCCGCCCGAGACAGTCCTGGTCGGGCGCGGTAGCGACGAGGCCATTGACCTTCTCACTCGCGCCTTCTGCCGCGCGGGACGCGATGCCGTGATTGTGTGTCCGCCGACTTTCGGCATGTACGCCGTGAGCGCGCGCATCCAGGGCGCCGAAGTCATAACGGTTCCGCTGCGGGCCGACGCCGGTTTTGCGCTCGACGAGCGCGCGGTGCTCGAACGGTGCACCCCGGACGTCAAATTGGTGTTTCTGTGCTCACCCAATAATCCCACGGGCAACCTGTTGGACGAGCAAGCCATTTTGCGCCTCGCGGGCAAGCTCGCGGGCCGTGCGGTCATCGTCGTGGATGAGGCCTACCTGGAGTTTTCGGCAGGCGCGAGCCTGGCACGGCACTTACCCAGGCTTCCGCATCTCGCCATTCTGAGAACGCTTTCCAAGGCTCACGGACTCGCCGGAGCGCGCTGTGGGACGCTGATCGCCGATCCGGAAGTGATCGCCTTGCTGCGAAAGGTGATTCCACCCTACGCGATTGCGCAGTTGACCCTCGAGGCCGTCATGCGACAGCTCGCGCCGGTGGAGCTCGCTGAGTCCCAAGTCAACATCGATGTCATTCGTAGCGAGCGCACGCGCCTCATGGAAGCTCTTCCCAGGTTGAAACGAGTCCAGCGGGTCTGGCCCAGCGACGCGAATTTCATACTCACTCAATTCGATGACGCAGGGGCCGCGTTGCAACTCGCTCGCGATACCCGTCTGTTGGTGCGCGATGCCCGGGGTTACCCGGGTCTTGGGCAGGCGTTGCGCATCACGGTGGGGTCCGTCACCCAAAACAACCGGCTCCTCGAGGCATGGCAATGAGCGCGCCCGTCGCCACTTTATTCATTGATCGGGACGGAACGCTCGTGGAAGAGCCGCCCGATGAGCAGGTCGACAGCCTGGAGAAGATCCGGTTCCTGCCGGGTGTATTCGCCGCTCTGAATGACCTGAAGCGCCGCGGCTACCGGTTCGTGATGGTCACCAACCAGGATGGCCTGGGAACCGCTTCCCTGCCGCAGGCCGCTTTCGACCCACCCCACGAATTCATCCTGGAGGCCTTTCGCTCCCAGGGCATCGAATTCGACCGGGTCTTTGTCTGTCCGCATTTCAAGGCCGACAACTGCGCCTGCCGCAAGCCTAAAACAGGCATGGTCGAGCAATTCATGCGCGAAGGCTCGGTAGACCTCGCCTCGAGCGCGGTTATCGGCGATCGTGACACCGATCTGGAATTCGCGACGAACCTCGGCGTGCGCGGCATCAGAGTGCGAGCACAGGGGACCGCCGAGGAGACGTGGCCGGAAATCGTTCGAGCACTGACAGCGCGTCGCGCGCGTGTCGACAGGCGCACGAAAGAAACGAACATCGAGGTCTCGGTGGATCTCGATGCCACCGCGCCCATTCAGATTACGACGGGCATCGGTTTCTTCGACCACATGCTGGAGCAACTCGCCAAGCACGGCGGGTTCGCAATGCAGCTCACCTGCAAGGGCGATCTGCAGATCGACGAGCATCACACCGTCGAGGATTGCGGGCTTGCGCTCGGGGAGGCCCTGCGCCGTGCCCTGGGTTCGAAAGTGGGCATCGCGCGCTACGGCTTTCTCCTCCCCATGGACGAAGCGCAGGCGCAGGTGGCGATTGATTTATCGGGGCGGGCTTTTTCGCAGTTTTCCGGTCGCTTTTCGCGGGAATCCGTAGGCGGCTTGCCGACGGAGCTCGTACCGCATTTCTTCCGCTCGCTCGCCGAGTCGCTGGGCGCGGCGATCCATGTCAGCGTTACCGGCGAGAACGCGCACCACATGATCGAGGGGTGCTTCAAGAGCGTGGGTCGTGCCTTCCGCCAGGCATTCCGGCGCGAGAGCGAGGAATTGCCGAGCACAAAGGGCGTTCTCTAGTGAGCTCCGCGGACACTGTGATCATCGATAGTGGTGGCGCGAACCTGGCTTCGCTGCAGTTTGCGTTCGAACGACTCGGAGCGCGGACGCATGTAACCACTAGTGCGAGTGAGATCACGTCCGCCGCGCGTGTCATCCTTCCTGGTGTCGGGGCGGCGGCGAATGCCATGCAACGCCTGCGTGACTGCGGTGTGGCGGCCCTGCTTCCAACCCTCAAGCAGCCGGTGTTGGGAATCTGCCTGGGGATGCAGCTGCTCTTCGATCATTCGGAGGAAGGCTCGACCGACTGCCTGGGAATCCTTCCGTCGACCGTTCGTCGCCTGCAACCGGCGCCCGGTTTGCCGGTGCCACACATGGGTTGGAATCAGCTCGCCGCCTTACGCGACGATCCAATCCTCGAGGGCATCGAGCCGGATGAATACGTTTATTTTGTGCACAGCTATGCCGTGCCGGTCTCCCAGATCACCTTGGCGACCGCCGACTATGGCATTCCGGTATCCGCAATGGTCCGGAAAGGGAACTTCTGGGGCGCCCAATTCCATCCGGAGCGTTCGGCTGGAACTGGCGCGCGAGTACTGGCGAACTTTTTGAGGCTTGACTGATGCTGTTGATTCCCGCGATCGACTTACGCAACGGGCGCTGCGTGCGACTCTTCCAAGGAGACTTCGGCGCCGAGACGCGCTACGACCACGAGCCTCATGAGTTGCTGTTGAGATATCGAGACTTCGGGGCCTCCTGGTTGCATGTCGTGGACCTCGACGGCGCGAAGGACGGTGTGCTCGCCAATCGTTCGGTCATCGTCGCGTTGGCATCCCAGAAGGCCGTGAAACTGCAAGTGGGTGGTGGAGTCCGTTCGGCCGCCGTGATTGACGACCTGCTTCGCAATGGTGTTGAGAGGGTCGTGGTCGGCAGCGCTGCCGTGGAGCGCCCGGATGAAGTTGCGGGCTGGTTCGCGCGATTTGGCGCGGAGCGCATCTGCCTGGCGCTGGATATTCGCATTGACTCTGGCGGTGAGCCTCGAGTCCGGACCCACGGTTGGAAAGACGGGACGGCCGTGAGCTTGTGGGAAGCGATCAGCCGATTCCCACCGGGCATTGTCAAGCATGTCCTGTGCACCGACATCGAGCGGGACGGTGCGATGACGGGGCCCAACCTGAACCTGTATCGAACCGCCCTCTCGCGCTTTCCGCGCTTGGCCTGGCAGGCGTCGGGCGGTGTACGCGACGCAGCCGACCTGGCCGCCCTTGCAGAGATTGGCGTGACCGGTGCCGTCAGCGGCAAAGCATTGTTGGAAGAACGGATTACCCCTGAGGAGTTGCGACCATTCTTGCCCGACGCATCATCCCCTGCCTCGACGTCCGCGAAGGCCAGGTAGTAAAAGGCGTTCGCTTTCGCGATCACCGCGTCGTGGGCGACAT
>DATBCZ010000471.1:0-4670 GCA_036270175.1 Steroidobacteraceae bacterium
GTGCTGGTGCCGGTATTCGCAGGCGAGCAGCTCATTGCGTGGACTGTCAACAAGGCCAACTGGACGGAGGTCGGGGGAGCACAGCCGGGTTCGGCGTCAACAGAATCGACGGATATCTACCAGGAGGGGATCCAGCTTCCCTTCGTAAAACTGTATGCACGAGGGCAGTTGAACGGCGTGCTGGTTGCCGTCCTGAAGGCGAACGTGCGGCTTCCGGAAAGCACTATCGGCGACATGCATGCAGGGGTCGCCGCGGCGCGGGTTGGCGCCCGCCGCGTGCTGGAACTCGTCGATCGCTATGGAGTGGAGAGTGTAGTCACCGCGATGGCGGACTTTCTCGACTACGGCGAGCGTATGACGCGCCAAGAGTTGGCCAAACTGCCCCACGGCGTCTATGAGGCCGAAGACCTGGTCGAGAGCGACGGACGTGGTAATGGCCCCTTCAAGATCAAAGTGAAGGTTACCCTGTCGCCCGAGAAGGTGATTGCGGATTTCACCGGCACCGACGGTCCGGCGGTGGGGCCGATCAACTGCTCTCTGACCGGGCTGGTCACTGGAGTGCGTTGTGTATTCAAGGCCATCACGAATCCCGAGCTGCCGGCCAACGGCGGGTGTTTCCGATTGCTGGAGGTGATCTGCCCGCCCGGCACATTGGTGTCGGCGCAGGCCCCCGCGCCGGTGTCGCTTTACTACGAGCCGCTCCTTGCGGCCATGGACGTTATGTGGGCCGCCCTCGCGCCGGTGATGCCGGATCGGCTGCCGGCCGGTCACCAACGCAGCGTCAACGCGACCTTTGTCGTCGGAATGCACCCTGACAACGGCGAGCTGTTTGTCCTCGGCGAGCCGCTCGTGGGTGGCTGGGGAGCAGCCGCGAATCGGGACGGTGATAACGGACAGTTTTGCGCGGCCAATGGTGAGACCTACAACGTGCCTACGGAGCTCTTTGAATCCCGCTACGGTTTGCAGGTTGAGCAGTACGCCTTTCACGACGACGACGGCGGCGCCGGCGCGTTCCGCGGGGGTAAAGGAGTCGTGCTCGATTATCGCGTGACGGCTGCCGAGGTGTTTTTGACCTACGCAACGAGCCGCTCCAAGCAGCCGCCTTGGGGCATGAATGGTGGTGAGTCCGGATCGCTCAATGGAGCTGAGGTCATCCGTCGTGATGGGTCGAAGGAAGCCTTTGACATGTGTACACGGGTGCGGGTCGTCAAGGGGGATTTGATCCGCTTGAAGACCGCAACTGGCGGTGGCTATGGCAGTCCCGGCGAGCGTCCGCGTCAGTTAGTTGCGCGGGACATCCGTCAAGGCTACATCACGCGTGAGCAGGCAATGCGCGACTACGGCTACGAGGATTGACTCGAGTGTTAATTCTCGAGAATGCCCGCCTGCTCGACCTGCAATCCGGCGAGGCCAGGGCCGGCACTCATGTCATGATCGACGGGGCCAACATTGTCGAAGTGGCGGACCGGCCCATCCAGTCCGCCGCCGCGCGCCGGATCGACCTCGACGGCCGCACCCTGTTGCCCGGACTCATTGACGCGCATTTTCATGCGGTGCTCACCGAGTCCAATCCGGCGAACTCCCGCCAGATTCCGCTCACCCTGATGACAGGTCGCGCCGCGCAACTGTTACGCCGTGCCCTGGATCGAGGGTTCACGACAGTGCGGGATATGGGAGGCGCGGATTGGGGTTTGCGCGCGGCCCTGGCGGAAAAGACGCTCGTCGGCCCGAGGATCTATATTGCCGCGCGAGGTCTTTCTCAGACCGGTGGGCATGGCGACCTTCGGGCGCGAGTCGATACCGATGAGCTGTGCGGTTGCTCGAGCGCGCTGCCGTTGCTGTCAACAGTCGCCGACGGTATACCCAACGTGCAAGCCACGGCGCGCGAGCAATTACGCCAGGGCGCAGATCATCTCAAGGTGTTTGTGTCAGGCGGCGTCGTCTCGCCAAATGACCCGTTGCTCTCGGTGCAGTATACGCATGAGGAACTTGCGGCAGTCGTTCGGGAGGCGCAATCCTGGGGCACCTACGTAGCGGCGCACGCGTACTCTGCCGCGGCGATCACACATGCCGTCTCGGCCGGTATCCGAACGATAGAGCACGGAAATTTGCTCGACGAATCCGCCGCAGCGCTCATGGCGGAGCGGGGCGCCTACCTGGTTCCTACCCTCGTGACCTACGAAGCCTTGCGTAACAGTGGCGCGTCACTGGGGTTGAGTGCTTTCAGTATGGAGAAGTTGGCGACTGTCTTCGCCGCGGGCGTGCGAAGTATAGAGATTGCCAACCGCGCGGGCGTTCGCATTGGGTTCGGTACCGATCTACTCGGCGACATGCATGCACATCAGTCCGACGAGCTCACTCTCCGCGCTCGTGCACAAGCGCCGCTGGACGTACTCCGGTCCGCAACACTCGTCAACGCGGAGATTGTCGGTGAGAGTGGCCGGCTCGGGGTCATCAAGCCGGGCGCGATTGCCGATCTCATCGCTCTGCGGGGCGATCCCCTGGCCGACCTGACTTTGCTTCAGAGGCAAGGACAGCATCTGGATGTGATCGTCAAGGCAGGCGACATTCACAAGCTGACGCTCTGACACTTGGAAACTCGAGCCGATGTCGTCATCGTGGGCGGGGGCATCATGGGCTCCTCACTGGCGTATTGGTTGAGCTGCCTGGAGCCTCGTGCCTCCGTGGTCGTAGTCGAGCGCGACACGAGTTACGCCAAAGCGTCCTCCGCCTTATCCGCCGCCTCGATTCGTCAGCAATTCACCACGCCGGTGAACATTCGAATCGCCCAGGCGAGCATCGAGCTTTTGCGTCACGTGGATGAGATGTTGGCGGTGGAGGGATCAAAGCCGGACATCGGGCTGAGCGAAGCAGGTTATCTTTATCTCGCGCGCGCCGCGGAGTTGGAGCCGCTGCGGCGGGCTCACGCAATTCAGGTGGAGCATGGGGCCCCGATCGCGTTGCTCGACCCTGCGCAGCTTGGGGCACGCTTTCCGTGGCTGGATACTACAGATGTTGTCGCGGGTTCACTGGGGCTGGGCGGTGAGGGTTGGTTCGACGGTTACTCGCTGCTCACCGCCTTCGCGCGTAAGGCCCGCAGCCAGGGCGTACGCTACATTCGCGCCGAGGTGACGGGCCTGGAGGTTCGCGGCACGCAGGTGAACGCGGTTTGTCTGGATAACGGCTCGCGTATACCGTGCGGACAGGTCGTCAACGCGGCAGGTCCCTGGGCGCGCTCGATTGCGGAGTTCGCCGGCGTCGAGCTGCCGGTCGTGGCTAGACGGCGCACTGTGTATGTGATTGCGTGTCGAACCTCGATGAAGCCGTTTCCACTGCTCATCGATCCGTCGGGTTTCTGGCTTCGGCCCGAAGGGACCGGATTCATTGCCGGGTTCGCTCCCGACCAGGATCCGGATGACGCGCCGCTGGAGCCGGAGTATGAGATGTTTGAGTCCGTGCTGTGGCCGGCGCTGGCCGGGCGTATTCCGGCATTCGAAGCGGCGAAGCTGGAACGCGCCTGGGCGGGGTACTACGAAATGAACGTGTTCGACCACAATGGCATTGTCGGCCGCCATCCTCGGGTGGCTAACTTCGTTTTCATGAACGGATTTTCCGGCCACGGAATGCAACAGGGACCCGTGATCGGGCGTGGCGTGGCCGAACTGCTCGTCCACGGCCGCTACAGCAGTGTGGACCTGTCCGCTCTCTCGTACGAGCGAATCGGGCTAAATCAGCCGCTGCTGGAATTGAACGTGATCGGCTAGGGCGCACTACACGGGGCCGCGCTCTTCGGCTACGATGGCGTGATCGAGGACCTCATGGCCCACAACGCCAACATCAATCAATGACCGACGACAAACGCCTCGTCTGGGACCTGCCTTTGCGGCTGTTCCACTGGCTTCTCGTGACGAGCATGATCGCCTCCTACGTGACCGCGAAGCTGGGTTTCGACTGGATGCAGTGGCACTTCTACCTGGGCTACTGGACCATCGGCCTGCTGGTGTTTCGCATCCTTTGGGGCATCCTCGGCCCGAAGCATGCGCGCTTCGGCAGCTTCATCCGCAACCCTTCGGCCATCTGGCTCTACATGAAGAGCCTCTTCCACCGCGACAGTGTCCGCAGCATCGGCCACAATCCGGTCGGCGGGCTGATGGTGATCCTGATGCTCGTGCTGGTGGCCGTGCAGGTCACGACGGGGCTGTTCACTACCGATGATGTCGTGTGGGCGGGGCCCTATAACCCGTCAGTGAGCTCGAGCACCGCGAGCACGCTCTCGAGCATTCACAGCATCAATTTCAACATCATCCTCGGCGTGGTGTGCCTGCACATCGCCGCGATCGTTTTCTACGGCTTGTACAAGCGGCAGAACCTGATCGTGCCGATGCTGCATGGGCATCTGCCCTCGACCATGGTGCCGGAGCACGAGGCCATCAGCAGCTCGCAGCTGATCAAGGCGGTGGTGGTGAGCCTGGTGGCGGCGGGGTTCGTGTACTGGCTGCTGGCGCACGCCCCAGTGGTCGCCGACAATAATTACTAGGGGTGCGCTCTTACACTCAGGCCTGACGTGTTAGGTCAGGCCTGACGTTGCAACTGCAGCGGTCGCGTTACTTGTTGCGGAAATTGTCGTGGCAGGCGCCGCACGCCTTGCCGACCGCGCCGGCCGCCTTCAG
>DATBCZ010000472.1:0-2109 GCA_036270175.1 Steroidobacteraceae bacterium
CGACGGCTCCGGTGTGTACTACAGCCGGTATCCGGCTCTTCCTAATGGAAAGGGTGACGATGCGGCTCGCCCCGCGGTGTATTTTCACAAGCTGGGCGACCCGCAGGAGTCTGATCGACTCGTGTATGCCGTCACCGATCACCCGACGCGCGCGCCTTCGGCGCGGGTCACGGAGGACGGTCACTATCTCGTCATCACGTTGTTTGATGGTTACGACCGTAACGGGGTGAGTCTGCTCGACCTGCGGCAGCCGGGCGCGAAGGTCACTCCGCTCTTCTATGCCTGGGACGCTCTCTATACCTTTATCGGGGCGAGTGGCGACCACCTCTACTTCCATACGACGAAAGATGCGCCCTTGCGGCGCGTGATCGAGGTTGATGCGCGCAGACCTGCCGCGTCGGCGTGGCCTACTGTCGTGCCAGAGGACTCGGTGGCCCTTGACGAGGCTTCCTACGTAGGTGGCCGGATTGTTGCGAAGTATGTTTACGACGCGCACGCCGTCGCTCGGGTATACAAAGTCGATGGGCAGATGGTCGGGCAGGTGCCGCTCCCGGGCCTGGGAACCGTTGAAGGGTTCTTTGGTGAGGGCAAGGAAACGGAAACGTTCTTCTCCTACACCGACTACCTGACCCCGCCGCAAATTTACCGTTACGACGTGACGGCTAACAAATCCTCTCTCTGGCGGAAATCCACGTTGGCCGAAACCACCGACGCCTATGTTACGGAGCAGGTGTTCTATCTCAGCAAGGACGGCACGCGTGTGCCGATGTTCATTACTCATCGCCGCGACATGGCGCGGGATGGGAATCAGCCCTTCCTTCTTTACGGATACGGCGGATTCAATGTCTCGCTCACGCCGACATTCCGAGCGTCAGTGCTCGCGTGGCTCGATATGGGGGGCGCATACGCGGAGGCCAACCTGCGCGGTGGTGGGGAGTACGGTGAGCCTTGGCACCGGGCGGGCACACTCGTGAACAAACAGCGGGTGTTCGATGATTTCATCGCCGCCGCGGAGTACCTGATTCGCGAGCGCTACACGCGGCCACAGAAGTTAGGTATTCACGGTCGCAGCAATGGCGGCTTGCTCGTGGGCGCCGCCCTGGTACAGCGCCCAGATCTCTTCGGCGCGACCCTGCCTGCCGTCGGGGTGTTGGACATGCTTCGCTACCACACCGCCAGCGCCAACGCGCGGCAGTGGTCGTCCGACTATGGGTTGAGCGAGGATCCGGAGCAGTTCAAGGCGTTGTACGCCTACTCGCCGGTTCACAATGTGAAGAAAGGCATGTGTTATCCGCCGACGCTCATCACTACGGCAGACCATGACGACCGTGTCGTGCCGTGGCACAGTTATAAGTTTGCAGCTGCTTTGCAGGCGGTGCAGATCTGCTCGAATCCCATACTCATTCGCGTCGAGACCCGCGCGGGGCATGGGGCTGGGAAGCCTGTTTGGATGCAGATCGATGACTTCGCGGATCAGTGGGCGTTTCTGGCGAAGTATTTGGGGATGACTACGCCGGGCATGCCGGCCCCGGCGGAGTAGGTGCCGCGCGGTTCATGTGGCGTTGGGGAACCTCATTTGCAGCAATTGCCGCCGTCGACTCATCTCGGCGCTTGCGAAGCCAAGAGAGGCGATCTTCTCCAGACGCGCACGCGAGGAATTGCCGGTGAAGAACGAGGAGTACGAGATGAGCCGCTCGAGTTCCTCCAGAATGGCGGCTAGTGCCCACTTGCCGATGTCTTCGCCCGGCGGGATTGATTCGAAGCGCTCTCCCGGTACGAGAAACGGCTCGCCTGTATTGACCTGGTTCGCCCCTGCGATCGTATCAACCAGTCTGCTGAGTGCGCCCACGGCAACGGCACGGGAGCCATGGTCACGTGCGACGCGCGCCAGGCTTGCCAGGCGCAGGAAATGAGGGCGCCCGTCACATAGCGATTGGAGCAACCGAAAGCTCGAATCCAGCGCGTTAAAGCGCGTGAGCGGATCGAGGCTCGTGTCCTGGCTGATCGCGAAACGAGCCAATGCTTCGTTGACGGCGGTTGCATCGTCAGAGGATTGCGCCGTCTCCCAGAGGTTCGCAAGTGCGGCGCCGTAAGGCAACGCGACCAGTT
>DATBCZ010000473.1:0-3093 GCA_036270175.1 Steroidobacteraceae bacterium
GCTGGCCAGCCACACGAGCGCCACATACGGCCACAGATTGTTCGGATATTCCGGGATCGGGTACAGGTTGCGATACAGGACCCACAACAGCAGGACCGGGCCGCACAGGCACAGCATCGCCCACACGGGTCGCCTGCTACAGGTTTCCACCGCCTCCGCGACGCCGACCCCGATGTAGATGAGGATGAGGGCGAGCACTCCGATAGTACTGGTTGCGCTATAGAAGCCCGAGGCGCCTGCGAATGGCGCCCACAGCCCGAATGGCACGATGATCATGATGGCCGCCACCGAAACGGCTGCGCACGGCTGACGATGCACCGGGTGCACCTCGCCGAGCGCGGGTGACAGTCCGGCGCGGCCTAACGCAAACAGGATGCGGCCTGCGGCCGCGAGCCCGCCGATCACGCCGGAGAAACAACTCACGGCCGCCGCCAGGTCGAGTGCAATCGCCAGGCGGGGCGAGGCGTAACGCAGGGCGAGGTCGTTGAGTGGCGTGCTGGCTTTGGCCAGGTCGTGAATACCGCGTGGTCCGAACCCCACCACCTCGCAATAGGCAACGAACGCAAAGAACAGGCCGGAAAAAATGAGCGTGCCGAACAAGGCGATGGGAATGTTCCGGCGCGGCTGCTGTGTCTCCTCGCCGAGGCAGGCAGCGCCTTCGAATCCGGCGAAGCAGAGGAAGCTGAAGACCATTCCGAAGCCCAGTCCCGTCCAGCCGCCGAACTCCGTCGAAGGTTTCCAGGTGCTCAGCACCTCCTCGCTGGAGGGATGTACCTGGCGGAGGATGTCGAAACACAGCACCGTGATGCCCACAATCGCCGCCGCTTCCAGGATCAACATCAACCGGCCCGCCACGCGCATATCCCGATAGGTGAGCCACCAGGCGATGAGCATGCTGGCGCAGCCGATGATTACCCACAACGGGCCTGTGGCGATGCCCGCAGTCTGCAGCACGGCGCAAGCAAAGCTACCCACCAGCGCGGCAAATCCGGTCGCAAACCCGACATAGGTCAGCAGCATCGTCCACCCTGCGGCGAACCCTATCCGGTTGCCGAAGGTCTGGGCGATATAGGCATAAGCCGAGCCCGCGTGGGCGACGCGGTGGCTGAAAGACATGAATGACAGGGCGATCAGTCCCATGGCGACCATCCCGATGGCGAAGGTAAGAGGCGCCGCGGGACCGGTGGCCTGCACCACCAGGGTGATGTTGAAAGCTGCCGTGACCGTCGGTGAAATCACCGACAGCGACAGGCCGAGGGCCTCCGGAAGACTCAGGCGCGAGACCAAACTTGCCATGGGTATCTCGACGAGCCGACAACGTCCGAACCAACTTGCGGCTATCTCATCACATCATTGCGCGCCCGGTCCATGTCGATCGCTGATTTGCACTCATGTTGTGCGGGCCGCTCCATAATGGCGCGCGATCTCGTCGAGTAACTGCTGTGTCGTCCGTTGCCGGCAATATCCGCGGTTGTTGCGTAGCGAGGATTCGTGCCGTTCCGCCGATAACGTGACGCACGCGTCGGTCGGTACCGTGACCAGGTAACCCAGGTCGCAAGCATCGCGCACTGCCGAGTCGACGCACTGATCCGTCAGGCACCCGGCGATGATGAGGTAGCGGGTGCCCAGGTTGCGCAGCACGTAATCGATGTTGGTGG
Organism: Steroidobacteraceae bacterium; assembly: GCA_036270175.1. Taxonomy (GTDB): domain Bacteria; phylum Pseudomonadota; class Gammaproteobacteria; order Steroidobacterales; family Steroidobacteraceae; genus 13-2-20CM-66-19. The sequence goes on from DATBCZ010000473.1 coordinate 1,659, forward strand.
AGATGAAAACCGACGAAGAGGTCTTCGGGAAGATGATCTCGTCCGGGCCGGGCGTGAGGTCCTCGACCATGCGCGCATCCTGCGAGCCTTTCGGCACGTTGAAGCCGGAGATCTTGTAGTCGAGCGACCGGTCGCGTCCGTCGGACGTCAGGCTTTCGATGAGCGTATAGGTCACTTCTATCCGTGCCTGGCGGCACGCCTGCCGCAGTAACACCATGTTGGGGAGAGCGGTCTCCCGCAACGTCCGGAAGAAGTGCCCGTAGCGCAGTTCCTTTTCGGCGCCGCTCAGCTCAGCGTATTCGCCGCCGTCCCAAGTGCAGTTGTAGTTTTGCACATCCACCACCAGGAGCGCGGTGTGGGCAGGCTCGATCTCGACTTCCCGGCTGAGTGGCTGATTCATGAGTCTGTTCCAACGTGGTGCAGGTCCAGGAAGGCCCGTTCGGCAGCGCGTAAAGCGGTAGCAATCCGTGTCGCCCACTCGCGTTGCCCTGCCTCCTCCAGAAGCAGATCTTGCCGGATCTCGATCTCCACGTGGGGTAGCTCGCGTGCTTCGCCGTGATTCGGGATCGAGTAGTCGGTCTCGTCGCTCACAAAATAGGGCTGGTTGTCGGCGATATGGAGGTGGTGCTCGCGCCGGAGCATGTCCAACAGCAAACCGGCGAAGCGGCGGTCGCGGTTGTAGAGCACGGCGGCGTGCATCTCGCGTCGGACGCCCTTGTATATGTCGGTCATGCTGTGCTGTGACACCAGGATCGTGGGGCGTCCCGCCGCTTTCCGCTCATCCAGGAGGGCGGCAATGCGGTCATGGTAGGGGTCGAAGATCGCGGCCCGGCGCGCCAGCCGCTGCTCTTCACTCAACCCGATGTTGCCCGGAATCCCGGTCGACTCGCTCACCGTCGGAATGGAGGTCGCCACCTTGGGGTCGCGATTGCAGTCGATCACCAGCCGCGAGTAGTTCTGTGCCACCATGGGGGCATCCAGAGCCTCCGATACGTAGCGAGCCACGGCCAACGCGCCGATATCCCACGCGATGTGCCTCTGCAGCTCCGACTGTGATACCCCGAGGGCGGACAGACTTCGCGGGATGCGCGCGCTCGCGTGGTCGACCACAATGACGAAGTTGGATCGTCCGTGGCGCCGCGCTTCACTGAAAGCGGGCGGCTCATCCGCGGCGATCAGCGTCTCAAAAGACTTCTGCATAACGTCGACAAACCTCACTTTCGCCCAGATCGCGCAGACTCTGCGCTTCGGCGGTCTTGAATAACAGGTAACCTGAGAATAGCTCCGGTCCCAACCAGTCCGCGGCGGCTTCGCTGACCTCGAGCGCGCCCAGCGCCGCCTCGAGGCTGGTCGGCAACGCCGGTGCCGTGTCTGCGTCGATCGCGCGAGAGTGCCTGATTCCGTCCAGCCCCGCCTGAATCAACACAGCCAGCGC
>DATBCZ010000474.1:0-12251 GCA_036270175.1 Steroidobacteraceae bacterium
CGCGCGCGGCCGGTGCCGGCCCCTCGCCTACTCGCGCGATGCGCCCGTCGCGGACCGCAACATATCCCTGTGGAATTACGTGGCTCGGTAAAACCACGGTACCGCCCAACACGAGGTCGAAATCGCTCATGGTGACACCCCTCGCAGAAATTGGGCACCCGCCTCGATATCCCCCGTCAGGATTCGGTCCTGCCGCACGAACGGGACATGAGCGCGGTAGCCCTCGAGCAGCGTCCGGGTGCCGCTGCCCTGGTGGAAACCCTTACGCAGTTCAACAGCCTGCGCAGCATGCAGCAGTTGCAAAGAGGCCAACGGATAGAGGTCCTCAACGAGCTCGCCCAGGCGGCGCGCGGTGAGCGGACCGTTGGTCGTCACATCCTCGATATTGCCAGCCAGCACGCCACTTTCCAGTGAGACCGGCATCGCCAGCGAGCGGATCTCGGAATTCAGCGACACGACGGCCTTCTGCACGGCGCCGAACCCATGCCCGGGGTTATCCGGCGCGGTTAGAAACCTAGGCAGCCCCGTGATGGCCGGATTCTCGAAACGCAACACGGACTCAGTGATGGATTCCGAAGAGTGCCCGAGCGCGATACCCACCCGTTCCAGCGCTGCCACCAGCGGCAGCGACTCAAAGTTCGCCGTAGGGACGATCGCAGCATTCGGCATGCCCGGCACGATATACCGCCCCACTTGCGCGCCTTGTGCAGCGAGGGTACGAGTGTCGGTCACCACCAGCGGGTTGTCACCACTATGGTTGGCGAAGAACAGGATTTCCGCCTCCGCCGCGTCCAGCGCTTCCCAAGCGTTACCCAACACTATCGGCATCGTGCGGAACGACAGCGGATCCTGCAGCGCCCGGTGGTCACCCACATTCCACAGATCGCTTCCCGCCAGATCCGCCCGCAGCCTGCCCGCAACGACCGAGAAACCGTGCCCCGGATGCGCGGCAACCACCACATCCAGAAATGGCGCGACGTTGCCGTTCAAACCTTCCAACGACAGCGCGAAAATCGTGACTTCGTGATCGAGCCACATCCGGGCCGAATGCACCGCGAGCAGCCCCTCCGCAACTGTGAGCGAGTTGTCGCCAATAATGGCAAGGAAGTCCTTACCCACCAACGCAACGGGCCGCAAACCAGTCGCACTCAACGCCTGGGCGGCAGGCACGACAGCGCCGCCATAGCGCACCTTCCACTCCCCCGCCAACGCCAAACCGATATGCGCGCTCTGAAGAATATCCGCTTCGCCGACACTCCCCCGCCCCGGCACCACGGGTGTGATGTTACGGTTCAGGAAGGCAGCATACTGATCGACGACAGCCGGCTGCACACCACCGTCGCCCGTAAGAAGGAGATTCAGTCGCACAACCATTGCCGCGCGCACGACATCGTCCGGCAGCGCCTCGCCGACGCCAGCGGCATGAGCGCGCAACGTTCCGAGGTTGAAGCGCTGAGACGCCGCCATGAGATCCGGATCCAACTCCTCCGCCGACTGCAGCGCGTCCTTGTCTTTGTTCCAGCCAACACCCGTCGTGAGCCCGTAAACCGGCAGATGCGCGCGCGCCGCCGCGAGGACGACATCGAACGTGGTGGCCACGCGGGCACGCGCCTTGGACGAAATCTCAACCGGCCTGCCCTGGCGCGCGACTTCAATGATGTCAGCGATGGACAACGGCTCCCCGCTCAACACGAGCGGCCGACGCGCCACATCCGCCCTGGCCGAAGCCGACACCTCCAGACTCAGCACCCCCAGGCACAGCACACCCAAACACAGCCGACCCCAAGCCACCACCGCCCTCTGGAGCCTCATTCCGAAGCGTCCCGGGACACGAACGCGAGAGCGACGAGTGAAACCGCCGCCGCCGCAACTACATAAAACGCGGGCGCCATTGTGTTGTGCGTACTCTCAGTGAGAAAGGTGAGCACGGCGGGTGCGAAGCCTCCGAACACCACCGCGGCAAAATTGTAAGTCAGCGAAACTCCAGTCGAGCGCAACCGAGCCGGAAACAGCGAGGCCAGCACAGCCGGGACACTGCCTGTGAAGACCGAGACGATCGCGCAGAACAGCGTCTGGCCGATGAACAACGCCGTCACAGTCCGAGCGCTAACCACCCAGGCAAGCACGGGATAGGTCGCCACGAGAAGTAACAGCGCGCCAACACGCACTGTCAGCACCCGCCCCACCCGGTCCGAGACGCGGCCAGCCACGACGCAGCCAATAGCCATCGCGAAATTGCCAACGACCGAAGCCGTAAATGCCTGCGACGGAGTAAAGCCCAAGGTGCGCTGCACGTAGGTCGGCATATAAAGCAGCAGCGTGTAAACCGCGACGACCCAAACGATACTGATCCCGGCAGCGATGGCGAGCGCACCGGGCCGCTCAATAAACACATCGCGCAGCGATGTCATGAGATGTTTCGGCCCGCCCGCGGTCTGCTGCCGCTCACGCTCCGCCGCTTCGAACGCCGGCGTTTCCTCCAGGCTCGCCCGCAACCACAACCCCACAGGCGCAACACTCAAACCCAGGACAAATGGAATTCGCCAACCCCAACTTCCCAACTGCTCCGGCGTCAGCAGCGTGGACAGGGTCGCGCCCGTCAGAGCACCGAGAATATTCGACACTCCCATGCTCGACTGCAGCCACGCTGCGTAGGCCCCGCGACGCTCGGGCGGAGCATGCTCGACCAGGAACGACACCGCCCCGCCGATCTCACCGCCCGCGGAAAGCCCCTGCAGCAGCCGGCCGCATAAGATCAACAGCGGCGCGCCGATACCGATGACCGCGTAAGGCGGCGCGACGGCGATACACAGTGAGCCGGCCGCCATGAGAATGAGCGACAGTGTCAGAGCCGCGCGTCGCCCCGATCGATCCCCATATGCGCCCAGGAGCACGGCACCCACTGGCCGCGCGACGAAAGCCACTCCGTAGATCAGAAACGCGTTGATGAGAGCGCCGACGCCACCCTGGTTGGGAAATACATTGCGAGAGATATAGATGGCGAAAAACGCGTAGACCGAGAAGTCATACCACTCCAGCGCATTCCCAATAGAAGCCGCCAGAATCGCCCGCGCGCCCGCGTATTGCGTCTTGGCCGCTGAGCCCGTCGCCCCCGACCCGACCCCCGCTGCTCCCGCCGATCCCAACGCGGCCCCACCGGCCCCCGCCGCTTTCACCCCCTCAACACCCCCGGAACTCGTCACGTCTCGATCCGTGGTATCTCTGACCGCCGCACCTCATCTAACGCCTCAGGATACCCCGCGTCCGCATACCGCAAGACCCCGAGCCCAGTATCGTTGTCGAGCGTAACCCGCAACCGGCTCGCAGCCGCCGCCGTTCCATCAGCGACGAGCGTGACTCCAGCACTCGTCATATACCCCGCGTACCCCCCGCCCCCCGAATGGATGGCCACCAGGTCTGCCTGCGAGGCGCAATTCAACAGCGCATTCAGCAGAGGCCAGTCCGACACGGCATCGCTGCCGTCCAGAATGTTCTCGGTCATGATGTTGGGATGGGCCATGGACGCCGCATCGAGGTGATCGCGTGTGAACGCGACCGGCCCCTTGATCTCCCCCCGACCAACCATCTCATTGACCTCGAGCGCGAGCTTCGTACGCTCCCCGTGCCCGAGCCACGCAATCCGCGCCGGCAGCCCTTCGAAAGGCACCCACTTCGAAGCCAACTGAATCCAGTTCGAGACGATGCGGTTATGTGAATAGGCAGACAACAGGTGCGCGTCGATGCGCCGGATATCAGCCTCGTCGCCCGACAGCGCGATCCAGCGGAAAGGCCCGATACCACGACAGAACAGCGGACGCAGAAACGCCTCCGTGAATACCGGGATATCGAACGCCCGCGTCACGCCCGCGCGCTTTGCCTGCGACCGGATCAGGTTACCGTTGTCGAACACCACGGCACCCCGTGCTTTGAACTCGAGCATCGCAGCGACGTGCGCCGCGATCGAGGTCAGCCCGTCGGCGGTCAATCGCTCCGCCGCGGCAGCCTTCTCGGCACGCGACATTCCGGGCGGACAGCCGATTGGCACGTATCCATAAACCAGATCGTGAGCCGAGGTTTGGTCCGTCACCACGTCCGGCGTGATGCCGCGCGCGATGAGTTCGGGAAAGATGCTGGCGGCGTTGCCGCAGAGCGCGACCGAAGCAGCTCGCTTCTCTGCGCGCCACTGCTCGATGTGCTCCAGCGCGTCATCCAGCGACTTAGCGGCGTATTCGAGATACCCCGCACGCAGGCGCTTCTCGATCCGCCCCGGATCCACTTCCACGACCAGGGTCGTCGCGCCGGCCATTCGCGCGGCGAGCGGCTGCGCGCCACCCATCCCGCCGAGTCCCGCCGTCAGCACAAAACGCCCAGCGAGGTCTGCCTGCCCGAGTTGCTCCGCGATCCGCGCAAAAATCTCGTAAGTCCCTTGAATGACCCCTTGCGCGCCGATGTACTGCCAGCAGCCCGCGGTGAGCCCGCCCCAACAGATGAGCCCGCGGCTCTCGAGATCGTAGAACACCTCCTCGCGTGCCCAGCGACCCACGAGATTGCAGTTCGCCATAATCACCAGGGGCGCCTGCGGATGGGTGCGCATCAGCGCCACCGGGCGGCCGGACTGCACCACCAGCGTCTGCCCCTCTTCCATCGTGCGCAGGGCCGCGACGATCGCGTCGTGGGATTTCCAGTCGCGCGCGGCTTTGCCGAGTGCCGCGTAAACGACGAGATTCTTGGGGTCTTCGCCGACTGTGAGGACGTTCTCCAGCAGTCTCAGCAGACTCTCTTGACGCCAGCCGCGGCAGCGTAGTTGTGTTTGCACGTTTCGATCATCCCCCAGTGAACCCCCCACCTTCAACTGGCGCGAAAGCTTAGGGCGCTATGATTAAAAGGCATTTGAACGGGGCCGACCTTTACTGTGGGTAAATGCGCCATACCTGTGCGAAACTAGCACTACAGCGTGGCCTCTGCGACATTACGGGGCTTCCCTATGCTTCACGAGGTCGCCCAATGTCCCGATCGACGAGTCTTCCGCTGCTGTCCCTGCTCTGCCTCGCCGCTGGCTCCGCCCAGGCCGATACGGTCGTCGTCACCGCCGACCGGATGCTCGATGTGGTCTCCGGCCACATGGTGGAGCACCCCCAGATCACGATCACCGACGGAAGAATCAGCGCGGTAGGCTCCACGGGTGCGACGGCACCCGCCGACGCGCGCCACGTCGATCTTCCCGGCATCACGCTCCTGCCCGGCCTGATCGATATGCACGTTCACCTCACCTCCGACCCCAAGTTCAGCGGCTACCGCTACCTGGAGTTCACCGACACCTTCTGGACGATCGTCGGCGTCGCCAATGCGAAGCGTACGCTCGAAGCGGGCTTTACCACCGTCCGAAACGTCGGCTCGGCGAACTACGACGACGTCGCGCTGAAACAGGCCATTGAACACGGCTACATATCCGGCCCTCGCATCGTGCCGGCGACCTACGCGATCGGTGCCACCGGAGGACATTGCGACGACACGGAATTCCCGCCTTCGATAAAGACTCCGCAGACGGCAGTCGCCGACGGCCCCGAAGCGATACGCGCGATGGTCCGCAAGCTACGTAAATACGGCGCCGAAGTGATCAAGTTCTGCGGCACCGGTGGCGTGCTGTCGAAAACCGACTCGGTCGGAGCACAGCAACTCGACCTCGGCGAAATGAAGGCCCTGGTGAACGAGGCGCATATGCTGGGACTCAGGGTCGCCGTGCATGCTCACGGCACCGACGGCATCAAGGACGCGATCCGCGCCGGCGTCGACACGATCGAGCACGCGAGCCTCGCCGACGAGGAAGCCTTCAGCCTCGCCAAGCAACATGGCACCTACTTCGACATGGACGTCTACAACGATGACTACATCCTCGCGGAGGGTGCGAAGAACGGAATCTTCGAGGAGTCGCTAGCGAAGGAGCGCGTGATCGGGCGCAAGCAGCGCGAGACCTTCAAAGCCGCGACCAAGGCGGGCGTGAAGATGCTCTTCGGCACCGACGCCGGCGTCTACCCCCACGGAACCAACGCGAAGCAGTTCGTCACCATGGTCACGTGGGGAATGACGCCGCTGCAGTCCATCCAGGCCGCGACAGTAACCGCCGCAGAAGCACTCAACCGGTCGAACGACGTCGGCACGATCGCCGTCGGCCACTACGGCGACCTCATCGGCGTCACCGGTGACCCGCTAAAGGACGTGGCCGTCCTGCAGCAGGTCGCGGTGGTCATCAAGGGTGGCGAGGTCGTGAAGCAACCCGCTCATTGAGCGGCACCTCTCGATCGGCATCTGATAGAGGCGGCGGCGCCCCAGCCGCCGCCTCTCTCTCATCCGCCAACCGTCAGCGCCGCTCTTACAGCGTGATCTGACTGAGCTGGATCACCGGCTGGGTGTTGGTGTAATTCGGGATGTCGCCCAGGATCTCCGGCGCATGCGGAGCGAACCCGCTCTGGAACGCCTCCACCGAATCGAACACCAGGTGACCGATCGCTATGTACTTCGCGGGTGCCCCGGGCGACCCGCCGCCAAGCCCCTGCTCGGCCGCGATGCTGCGGCAGCCCGCCACCAGCCGCTTCACCATCGGCATGTGCTTGGTGGTGTAGTACGCCATATCGAACTTGGCGTCGGCCGAGTTGGGATAAAAAACGCTGACTTTGATCATGCTTGACTCTCCGGCGGTTGAATCGACTACGACAGCTAGTCTGCTCGCGGCAGCCCAAAATGTGGATAACCGGAACAGTTATCCTCCACTACACGCAAAGTTATCCACCGCCCCCGGTTAAAATTACAGCACCCCCGCCCGGAAACGGCAGCCTTTACAGGGATAGTCCAAGCTCCGTGGCCACCCGCGCCAGCTGCACACCATTCCTGGCCCCAAGCTTGTCCCGGATGGCGGACTGGTGATTGGCCACGGTCTTTTCCGACAAGCCCAGCTTCTCGCCAATCCGTTTGACGGTATCGCCATGGGCGAGCAGCCGCAGCACCTCGAACTCCCGGGCAGTCAGCGCATTGACGACTGACTTCGACTGCAGCGAGGCGTTATGCGCAATAACCCTCTGCACATCGGGGCTCAGGTAACGCTCCCCGCGAGCCACGGCCGAGATGGCGTCCAGCAGCACCTCGGGCGCACTCGCCTTGCTGACGTACCCCTTCGCGCCCGCCTCGAGCGCGCGCGACGGGAAAATCACGTCGTCGTACATACTGAACATGAGGACACACTGCTGGGGGCGGCGCGCCAGGATGCGGCGCATTGCCTCGATACCGCTGACGCCCGGCAGCGCGATATCCATGACAATGACCTGCGGGTCGAGCGCCAACGCGCACTCGTAAGCCTGCACCGAATTCGCCGCCTCGCCGACGACCTCGAGCCGCGCGTCCCGCTCGAGAAGCCGCCGGTACCCCTCGCGGACCACCGCATGATCGTCCACCAGCAGAATCGTAATCAACGACACCGTCACCCTCCGTTCCTAGGAGCCTAGCCTTCGACCGGAATCTGCGCCTTTAGTTGAAACCCGCTTCCCGGCGTGCTGGAGACCTCGAGGTGGCCCGCCAAGGCCGCGACCCGCTCGCGCATGCCAATGAGACCCAACCCCTGCGTGGGCACCTTCGTATCGACACCCACACCATCATCCGCAATCGTTACTGTCACGAAGTCCGGCGACCCCGTGCCCGGCGGAGTGCGCTCGAGCCGCATGGTGACCTGCCCCGCGGCGGCGTGCTTCGCGACGTTGTTCAAGCCCTCCTGTACAACACGGTACACGGTCAGAGTCACCGCCTCGGTGAGATCGCCAAACTCACCCGACAGCTCCAGACTCAACCGCACGTCAGGCAGGCGCGGCCGCCACGTGTCGATGCAATGCTCGAGCGCTGCCCCCAGCCCTAACTCGTCGAGACCGACCGGGCGCAGCTGCCGGATCAGTGAAGTCAGCACTGTATGAATGTGATTGCCGTTGGTGACAATCGCCCCCGCCTGCTGGCGCAAGCTGGCGGGGTCGGTGAGACGCCCGTCCCGAATGGCCACGGCATCGAGCTTGATGACATTCAGATATTGCCCGAGCTCATCATGCAGCTCCCGGGCGAGGCTCTTCCGCTCGGCCTCCTGCAACCGCACATACTGCTGCGACAGGCGCCGGTTATCCGTCAGCGCGGCCTCGAGTTGCGCCTCCGCGAGCTGCCGGCGGCGCAGCTCGCGCCCCGCCTCGCCATAGCGACGCGCGGCGAACCACGCCAGTCCGGCCGCCAGCACCAGCAGCACGGCCGGCAACTCATCGAGTTGGAAACGCTCCCAGGGAGCCGTCCAGCGCCGTAACGCCTCGCTGAAATCGAATTGCACGCACAGGATTGCCATCACGGCGGTGGCGAACACCACCACGACCGTGTCCTGCCAGACCGCTCTCTCAGGTGCTTGCATCCGGGGACGCTTCTCTCATGACCGCTTACCTGCAGACGATTCTATTACGAATGGCGCAGGCGGATCTGCAGCTGGTGCAAACGGTAGTCGATGACGAGCGTATCGACCGTTCCGAGCACATCCATCCCCAGGACGAGCGTCGGCTCGTGATTGAGCTTCCAGCGATCGAATATGAACATGTCGCCGTAGGTTATGTTGACGCCGATGAACTGCAGCGACCCCACGCTAATAGGCGGAGCGCGCATGGTGTCGCCGGCAGCCACATCCAACGTAACACCCTCGATCTCCGATTTGCTCATGTCGCGCGCGTTGTGACGCATGAGCGCGCCGCGCAGGGCGTTATTGCCAATACTGATCTGCGCTCCCGTATCGATGATGGCCTTCGCCCGCACACCCCCCACGAGAACATCGAGCGCCAGCAGATGATCGCGCAACGGGCGCAGCGGCAGGGTGGCGAATCCCACCCTGGCGAGTTCGCCCTTCGAGCGCATGATCACCACCTTGTCGCGGCCAAAGTCGATGAGAATGCGCTTGTCGGAAAGCCCTTCAGTACCGAGCACGCCCTCGGCCCCACCAAACACATCGGCGACGATCGGCAGCACCGAGGACGTCATGGACAGCTCGCCCACATCCATCCGATTGACGGCGATCGTCGGCACGATGGCCGACCCGGTGACACCAGTAACACGCACCGTGGAAAACTCAGCGACGGGAATACCGAGACTGTTGGCAACCTGCGCGACGATCGCCGAATGCGTCGCACCGGTATCGAGCACCAGCCGATAGGGGCCGCGCCCATTGATGAGCACCGGTGCCCAGATACGACCGATCCGATCGCGCAGCGTAGGCGCCGCGAACCGTGGCTCCGGCGCTTCGATCACAACCTCGGAAATTTCGGCGTCCGGCGGCACTTCAGTTGCGGGAAGTGCAGCTGCGGGTAGTGCGATTGCGGGAACGGCGTCTGTGGGGATTGTCGCGCCGGCAGGCGCCGGGTTGAGGGTCGGGCTCAGGGTCGAGCTGAGGAGGGCCGGCGGGAACGGCGGATCAGCCGCCGCAATAGAACCAACCAACAGCAGGGCAATGACCACGAAACAGGTCACAGCAAGGACAAGTCGCCACGTTCGGCCGACGGCGCTAATCTCAATCCCCCTCGGAGTTCCCTCGACTTCCGCCACCGGCTCACACCGGCACGGCACTCCGCAGGCCTCTAAGCTACACCCATTCCAGCCACTTTCAAAATTACTTTAAAATCAATGTGATACGGTTCACGACTGCAACAGCACCGCCGCGTCGGCATTCCAACTCACATACACCTCGTCGCTCCAGTCGATGGACCACTCCGACGTGCGCCGCTCGTTCTGTGAGAACACGGTGATCAGCTTGCCGCTGGCGGTCTTTATCTGGTAGGTGCAGCGGTTACCGAGGTAACCGAGCTGATGCACCGTGCCGCGGAGTTGGTTGGCGCGGCTCGCCTCGACCGGCTGTTTGCTCAAGCGAATCTTCTCCGGCCGCAGAGCCACCCACACGCGCTGTCCGGGAGTAAAGCGGCCAACGTCATCGACGAGCAGATCACATCCCGTCTCAGCACAGTTCACCGTCGTGAGACCCGGCGCGCAGCTCGCAACGACGCCTTCGAACAAGTTGGTCGTGCCCACGAAATCCGCCACGAAGCGGCTCTGCGGAAATTCGTAAATTTCCGCGGGAGTGCCGACCTGCACCACCTTGCCGCGATCCATGACCGCGATACGAGTCGCCAGCGCCATCGCCTCGTCCTGATCGTGAGTCACCACGATGAACGTGATGCCCACCTGGTACTGCAGATCCATCAGCTCGAACTGGGTTTTCTCGCGCAGCTTCTTATCGAGTGCCGACAGCGGCTCGTCTAGCAGCAGCACCTTGGGCCGCCGGATCAGGGCACGGGCGAGCGCAACCCGCTGCCGCTGGCCGCCGGAGAGTTGGTGCGGCTTACGCTGCGCAAGATGTCCCAACTGCACCATGTCGAGCGCCTCCTGGATGCGCTTCTGCCGGGTCGCGGCATCCAGGGGCAGCCGTTTGATCCCGTAGCCGACATTGCGCTCCACCGACATGTGCGGAAACAGCGCATACGACTGGAACATCATGTTGACCGGCCGCTCGTGGGGCGGCACGGTGCTCATCTCAACACCGTCGATCGAGATCGCGCCGCTACTCTGGCGCGCGAATCCGGCCAACATGCGTAACAACGTAGTCTTCCCGCACCCGGAAGCTCCGACGAGCGCAAACATCTCGCCCTTGTAGATCTGCAGGTTGACGTTATCGACCGCGGTAAAGTTGCCGTAGGTTTTGACCACGCCGTCGATGACAATCTGCGGCTTGGCGCTCGGGTCGAGCCAGGGGCGATCGGCAACAGGTTTGAGCTGGGTTGCGATCATTCTCTGAGCTCGCGTCAGTAATCGGAGGGCGGGGTCGCGCGGCGGCGCTCGGGAGCAAAAAACGGGCGCTCGACAATCCGCGCCCGTGCCATGCGGCGCTCCCACACGAGCTCGCGATTCAAATAAATCTCGGCCCAGACACTGAGTCCGGGCTCGATATGAGGTGCGTCCATCATGGCAAGCGCAATATTACGCTTTGCCGTGGGAGACCACGTCGCCGAAGTGACGCTGCCGACCTGCCGCTTCCCCGATCGGTCGGCATAAAGCAGAGCGTTATGGGCCGGCTTGTTGCCGTCGATATCGAGCCCGACGAGCAAACGGCGCGGACCGCGGCGCTGTTCCGCGAGAAGCGCCCGCCTCCCCGTGAAGTGTCCCTTCTTGAAGTCGACCAACCACCCCAATCCAAGCTCCAGCGGCGAGCGCTCCGTCCCGACGTGAAGCGTATGTTCAGCTGACACGAAATCGACGTTCGGCATCAGGAATCCCGCCTCGATACGCGCAATGTTCAGCGCTCGCGAGCCGATCGGACGAATCAACCGCGTCCGGCCTTCAGCCATCAATCCGTCCCAGATTTTTTCCGCATCCCCCGGGCGCATCCACAACTCAAAACCCAGGTCCCCGGTAAAGCCAGTACGGGACACCATGATCGGCGCGTCAACCGCCAGCGCGGTGGGCGCCATGAAGTGCGCCAGCTCGAACGGTTTCAGGCGCTCGATACCGGCGAGCCCAAAAGACTTCAGCAGCGCACAGGACGTCGGCCCCTGCACCGCCAGCGCGGCGATATCCTCGGTGACTTCGGAAATCTCGACCTCGAACCCCAGGGCCGAGTCGAGCAACCAGTCGAGTTGCCGCTCACCGGTACAGAGCCGGTATTCCGTGTTACTCAGGCAGAACACCGTGCCGTCATCGATGAGATGACCGCTATCGTTGCACCAGACGCTGTACGCCACCCTGCCCGGCTTCAATTTGCCCATGTCGCGCGTCATCAACCGGTTCAGATAGCGCGTCGCCCCGGCGCCCGCGATCCGGTATTTCACCATCGGCGTCAGGTCATAAACCGACGTCGCACTCCGGATCGCGAAGTACTCCTGCTCGACGTTCGTAAAAACATCGACAGTCGTGTAGCCCGCCCACGGAATGAAACTGTCAACCTGGCTCACCGCCCGCGCACGGTCGTGGAACGGCGTTTTCAACAGCGGCTGGCGGTAGTGCGGCTCGCTCTCGGTCAGCATGTCAGGCTACCTCCCCTTGCGCGCGGTCAACGCGGCTCCCCAAAGTCTCACGCCTAACGCCGGCCCCCGCGGTCTCACGCCCGGTGTTGGCCCCCGACGTCTCTCGCCCGGCGCCGGCCCCGGTCGCTCCCTCGGTCCTCCTCCCACGCGACGCCACTGATCCACGGCCCTCCATCACCT
>DATBCZ010000475.1:0-7767 GCA_036270175.1 Steroidobacteraceae bacterium
GCTCCTGGAGCGACTCGCGGATGATGGCGATAACCTGCGCGGGGTCGATGCGCAGCTCGCGGCGCGCGAGCTGCTTGCCGACCGCAAGGGTCAGCTGCAACAAGGTCTTCTCGACTTCGGCATCGAGCTCCTGCAGCGGGCGGGCGATGAACTGCAGCACCGAGTCGAGCCGCTTTACGTGTGCCTCCAACTCGGCGATGCGCCCCTGCATTTCGGTGTTTGCCTTGGCCATGCCGGCTTCGTAGCCGCGCGCCTCGCTTTGCTCCCGGGCGACACGGGCGATCGCTTCCGCGGCCGCCGCGGCCTTGCGCTCGTCGACCGGCCGTCCGATGACGTTGCCTTCAACCAGCGGCAGGGACCAACGCTCGATAACGGAGGCAGGCGAGAAATTGCGCTGTGGATCAGACATCCGCCTCCCCCTTGCCGGCTAGCGCGATCGCCCCGGAGTCCGCGAGCTTGCGGGCGATCTGCAGAATCTCTCTCTGCGCGCCTTCGACTTCGGAGATGCGCACCGGTCCCTTGGCTTCGAGGTCGTCCTTGAGCATTTCGGAGGCACGTTGTGACATGTTCTTGAAGATCTTTTCTTTCAGGGCCTCGTCGGCACCTTTCAGGGCGAGCAGCAGCCGGTCGCTCGGGACCTGGCGCATGAGCTCCTGCATGCTGCGGTCGTCGAGCTCGAGGAGGTTGTCGAAGACGAAGATGAGATCCTGGATGCGCGCGCCGAGTGCCTGGTCGGACTTGGTGATCTGCTCCATGATCATGCCTTCCTGGCTGGGCTCCAGCAGGTTGATGATGTTGGCGGCGGCCTTGGCGCCGCCCATGGCCGAGGTCTTGCCGCCGCCGCCCGTCTTGCCGGAGAACTGCTTTTCCATGATGTCGTCGAGCTCGTTGATCGCGCTCGGCTGCACGCCATCGAGTGTCGCTATGCGCACTACAACGTCGGAGCGCATGTTGGCCGGCAGATGTGTCAGAACCTCCGCCGACTGGTCGGCATCGAGGTACGCGAGCACGATCGCGATGATCTGCGGGTGCTCCAGCCGGATGAGCTCGGCCACGGCGCGTGCGTCCATCCACTTGAGCGCCTCGAGCCCTTTGGTCGAGCGGCCGATGTTGATGCGGTCGATGATGCTTGCCGCCTTGTCCTGGCCGAGCGCGTCGACGAGGACCTTGCGGAGGAATTCATCCGTGCCGACGCCGACCGAGGTCTCGCTTTCCACCGAAGAGGTAAACAGCGTGATGACGCCGCGGACTTCCTCCCTCGAGACGTTCGAGAGCTTCGACATCGCCGAGCCGATGCGCTGCACTTCTTTCGCACCCATGTGCTTGAGCACCTGGGCGGCCTCCTGCTCTCCGAGTGTCAATAGCAGGATGGCGGCACGCTCGGTGCCGCTGCGAGTAGTGTCGCCTTTTTCCTTCGCCATGGACTGGTCCTATTCGTCCTGGGCGACCCAGCCGCGCACCACCTGCGCAACCCGTTTCGCGTCCTGGTTGGCCAGGGTGCGGGCGGCCGCAACCTGCTGCTCATGGGTGAGTGCAACCGCCTTCGGGTCGGCCCCCGGGAGTGCCGGGTTGTTGTTGGCCTGAAGGGGCTCGTTATCCACGGTCTCGCCGGCGACACGGGGGATGATCTGTACGGGCGGGCGCGTCGGGCCGACCAGGGTGCGTACCATCGGTCGCAAGACCGACAGCACGAGAACGAGCAGTACGGCCAGGCCGGCACCCAGCTTCGCCATGTTCAGGAACAGCGGGGACTCCCAGAACGGCGGGCTCTCCAACTCGCCCTCGGGCGGCGTCGGCTCGGTCGTGAACGAAGCGTTGACCACGTTCACGTTGTCACCCCGTGACTCGTCAAAGCCCACTGCGTCCTTGACGAGTTGCGTCACGTGTTCGAGTTGCTTCTCGCTGAGCGCGACTTCCTTGACCTTGCCGTCTTTGTCCGTCGAGCGCATGTTGTCGACGAGCACGGCAACGGTGAGGCGTTTCAGCTTGCCCGCGGGCTGGCGCGTGTAGGCGAGCGTGCGATCGATTTCGTAGTTCCGGGTCGTGCTCTTCGACGAAGAGGCATCGGCCCCGGCACCCGCCGCGCCACCGACCGGCTGCGTGAGGCCGGTAGCGCCTGCCGGTGCTTTGCTCGCTGCGGCGCCGGCGGCGGCATTGGCAGCGTTGTTTGCGTTCGTGTTGTTCTGGGGAGCCGTGCTCGGTGGCGCCTGGGCGACGCCCGCCGGCGGGGGCTGATTGGTCAGCGCGCCCGGCACTCCGCCCGAGGCGGAGCCGTCGTGGCTGCTCTGCTCCGAGATCTGCTCGCTGCGCACGATCTGACTTTCCGGCCGGTATTGCTCGTGAGCTTCTTCGCTCACTGCCATGTCCATCTGTGCGACGACCTGCGCCCGGATGCGGCCGGCGCCGATCATCGGCGCGAGCAACGCTTCGATACGTTGCGTGTAGTCTTCCTCGAGCCGATGAACCATGTCGAATTGCTGTTCACGCAGGGCAAACTCGTCATGGCCTTCGGGGGAGGACAACAGCCGGCCCTGTTGGTCGACCACCGTGACCTGGCTGGCTTCCATTTCGGGGATGCTGGAGGCCACCAGGTTCACAATGGCCTGCACCTGGCCCTGCTCGAGACGCCGGCCGGGCTTCACTTGTACGAATACCGAGGCGCTGCCGGGGTGGTGATCACGTACGAACGCGGACTGGCGCGGAATGGCGAGGTGAACCCTCGCGGCCTCCACGGGCCGCAGGTTCGCGATCGTGCGCCCCAGCTCGGTCTCCAATGCGTGTTGGTAGCGTGCATTCTCCATGAACTGGCTGACCCCGAAGCCGGGGTCCTTGTCCATGAGCGCGAAACCGCCGCCACTCTCGGGCAGCCCCTGGCCTGCGAGCTTCATGCGAGCCTCGCTCACCCGCTCCGCGGGGACTTCGATGTTGTTCGAGCCCGGCTGAATACGATAAGGAATCTGTGCCGTGTCCAACGCCTGGGCGATCTGCGACTGGTCTTCGGCCGCAATGTTGGCGAAGAGCAGGCTGTAGCTCGGACCCCGCGTCCACAGAACGACGGTGACGCCCGCGGCCACTGCGGCGGCAATGCCGATGAGCAGCAGGATAGGTTTCAGGCCCGCGGTGAGAGGATTGGCAACGGGCAATGTGTTCGCTTCGGCCATGGACTAGATCACATCTGCATGTTCATGATGTCTTGGTACGCGCTCACGAGACGGTTACGTACTTCGCTCAGCGCGTGGAATGAGACGTTTGCCTTCGCTGCCGCCAACATAACCTGTGGCAGCTCCACGCCCGGAGTGCCACGCGCGAAAGCGTCGGTGAGCTGTGACGCTTTTTCCTGGCTCTGGTTCACGGCGTCCAGGCCCTGGCGCATGATGTTGGCGAACTCGCTCGGTCCGGTTTGTTGTGTCTGGGTCGCCGGCGCCGTGCCAACCTTCGTTTGCGCTGACAGCGAGCGGATCTGTGCGAGGACCTGGTTGATTTCCATCTGGCTCATGACGGTGCTCTCGAGTTGGATCGCGGATCAGGCGGCGGGGACATCGATGCCGGCCTCGCGCAGTCGCGCGAGCTTGTACCGCAACGTGCGCGGGCTGATGCCCAGCCGCTCCGCGGCCTCGCGCCGGTTGCCCTGGCCGCTGCGTAGCGCATCGAGAATCAAGTCGCGCTCCGCCTGGCCGAGTGAGTTGGCCAGCGAGCCGCCCGCGGCACTGTCGCTCGTGGCGGCGCTTACGATGGCCGCGGGCGCGGATTTCGCGACGCTGCGTACGGGCAGATGAGCGACGGTGATGCCGCCCCCCGTCATACCCGCGGCATCGTTGGCGAGCTCGAACTGGATGTGCTCGGGACGGATCACCGGCCCGTTCACGAGAATGAGAGCCCGTTGCAGCAGATTATCCAACTCGCGCACGTTGCCCGGCCACGGATAGGTGAGGAGCAGGTGCGCGGCTTCCGCGCTGAGAGCCGGGATCGGCTCTCCGGGACGGCACCGTCCGGAGAGGAGCTGCATCGCAAGCGGTAACACGTCGTCGCGACGCAGTCGCAGTGGCGCCAGCGCCAGGGGAAACACGTTGAGTCGGTAATAGAGGTCTTCACGGAAGCGCCCGGCGGCGACTTCCTCGCGCAGGCGACGGTTTGTCGTCGCCAGCACGCGCACGTCGAGTGTGATCGAAGTCCGGCTGCCGATGCGTTCGACTTCGCGTTCCTGCAGAACACGTAACAACTTCGCCTGCAATGAGAGTGGCATTTCGGTGATCTCGTCCAGGAGCAGGGTGCCGCCCTGCGCCTGCTCGAACTTGCCGGGATGCGCGGCCTGCGCGCCGGTGAAGCTGCCGCGCTCGTAGCCGAACAGCATCGCTTCGAGCATGTTTTCCGGGATCGCGGCGCAATTCACCGCTACGAAAGGTTGCGCGGCGCGCGGCGAGCGGCGATGGATGAACCGCGCCAGTACTTCCTTGCCTGTGCCGGACTCGCCGACGATCAACACCGTGCAGTCGCTTGCGGCCACGCGCCGGGCGACCTCGACGAGGCGCTGCGAGCTGGGCGCATAAGCAACAGGCTGCGGCTCCGCGCGGGTAGCGCAAGCTGCGGCTGATTGTTTGTCGATCGAGTCGTCTGTCATTTGACCTCCCACATCTGTGGGTACTTCGTAGAGTAGGAGGTGCAAAAGGCGTGCCGGGTTGGATTCGGCCGCAAAGCGTGAGAGGCGTCACAGGCGCGGCAACAAACCGCCGCGCGAGCGTCAATCTTCCGTCACGGCCTCCGCCGCGTCCGCCATGCCCAGCTTGCGGAGCTTCTCGACGAGAGTCGTGCGCCGCAAGTTGAGGAGACGGGCCGCGTGTGCGACGGTGCCGTTGGAACGCGCGAGAGCCTGCTCGACGAGCCGGCGCTCGATGGCGAGCAGATGGGCGCGCAGGTCCATGCCTTCCTCCGGCAGGAGAGTCAGGGCCTGGAAAGGATCCATGGTGGCAGCCTGGATCGCCGTCGGGGCGAGTCGGCTCGGCTCGAGCGGCTCCGGCTCGAACGCTTCTGATTCCAACATTGTCAGAGCGCTCTCGTCGCTCAAGGACACTTGCTCCTCCACCGCGATGGCCTGGGAGGCGTCATCGAGAGCGGAAATACACAGGGAGCTGTCGAGAGCTTTGACTTCGAGCGTCCAATCTTCTGGCGGCCGATATTTCGGCGGCAGGTCGCGAACTTCGACCACGCGGTTGCTGCAAACGATCGACAGCCGCTCGATGAGATTACCGAGCTCGCGGACGTTGCCACTCCACGCGTGCAGTGCGAGGGCCGCGAGCGCGCGCTGCGAGATCTGCAGGCGGCCGCGGCCTTCAGACATGTTGTGCGCTACGAAGTCGCGTATGAGTAGCGGGATGTCTTCGCTGCGCGTGCGCAGCGGGGGCATCTCGATGGGGAATACGTTGATACGATGAAAGAGGTCTTCGCGAAACGTACCGCGCGTGATGGAGTCTTCGAGATTGCGATGCGTCGCGGCGATGATGCGGACGTTGCAGCGGATCGGCGCGTGGTTGCCGACGCGCTCGAACACTCGCTCCTGCAGGACACGCAGCAGCTTCACCTGCATGGACGGGCTCATGTCGCCGATCTCATCGAGGAAGAGCGTGCCGCCCTCGGCGATCTCGAAACGGCCCTTGCGGGCGGCGATGGCGCCGGTAAAGGAGCCTTTTTCGTGGCCGAACAGCTCGGATTCGAGCAGATCGGCGGGGATCGCGCCGCAGTTCACCGCCACGAAGGGGCGGCCGCGACGCGGACTCAAATCATGGATGGCGCGGGCGACGACTTCCTTACCGGTGCCGGATTCGCCGAGCACGAGCGCTGTGGAGTCGAAGACCGCGACCTGGCGGATGAGGGCAATAACGTCGCGGATGGCCGTGGACGTGCCGGTCGGTAAACGCACACCTGCGGTGATGGGCGTCACCACGCTTCTTGATTCGCTGCCGATGAGCTCGGACGCCAAATGTGATTCCACCGCCGCCATTGAATCTCCAGCCCTTCATCAATGTTTTTTGCTTTATTGCTCTACCCGCGAGACAGCGTCCGACTGCAAGTCTCAGCGACGAGGGCTATGTTGCTGATGGGGGAGCGCAAAAGCTGTGAAGCACATCCGACTTGGGTCGTGTGCACTGCGACGCTAACGTGATGCCATTCACACCCGTTGCGACAATTGTCTATTTTAGGGCTTCGCCCAACTTTCCTGCGGGTCGAAGCGACCCGCTACATTTAGCGGCGCTGCGCGCCGTGGGAAGAAGCCTTTTGCCGCAATCCTTGCTACGGGAGGCTTAACCTTGTCCGCGCCGGGGTTGCCGGCTGCCAGCGATCTGGCGGCGGTGGCGGCGGAAGGCGAGCTTCTCGATGAGGTCGGCTACGGCCTCTCCGACTGGAGCGAACCGCACTTTGACGTGGCCGTCGGGTGTGACGTTCGTCACACGTCCGGGCAACCGCAGCGGTTGCGCGAGGGCATCGTGCAGGTAGATTTCGGCGACGCCCTGCTCTCCGGCTTCGGGCAGAGGGGTCGTGCCACGCCACATGCCGCCCAGCGCGTTGAACCGAACGGCCACGGCGGGCGGTCGCGGCCGGTTGGCGGCAAGGATTTGCCCCACCATGTCCAGGAGCAAATTGATCTTGAGGTCCAGGCGCAGGATGTCCGCTGCGTAGGGGGCGGCCTCATCCGGCTTGTCGACCGGGCCATGCTCGTCCATGGCGTCCCAGGCCTGCAGCACCTGCAGGTTACGCTCGGTGAAGCCCGCGGCCATATCGCGATCGGCAGGGTTGGGCATCTGGCGCCAGACGACGGGTAGTACGTCCTGGAAAGCCAGCTCTTCATATAGAACGACTGTGTCCGCGCCGTCGAACATTCGAGTCTCCGTGCCGCGCCAAGTGGCGCTGTGCTAGTTCCTTGACGCTACGCGAACTTCCACCGGCATGTAGTTCCAGGCCGATTGAAGCGCGTCCAGCAGGTGCGACACCTCGTCCAGTGCCGCGATTCCGTTCTGAAGATCGGCAGCTCCTTTTGCGCAGGCATTCGCCTGCTCGCCGTCGCTCCGGGGCATCCCTTCCGGGAATGCCCGCGCGCCGCATGCGGCGCACCCCAGCCGCCGGCACATGTAATCGTACAGGTCATCGAGGTTTGCCGCGATGGCACCGCCCCGGGGCAGGTCGAG
Source organism: Steroidobacteraceae bacterium (assembly GCA_036270175.1). GTDB lineage: Bacteria > Pseudomonadota > Gammaproteobacteria > Steroidobacterales > Steroidobacteraceae > 13-2-20CM-66-19. The sequence goes on from DATBCZ010000475.1 coordinate 7,179, forward strand.
ATCGGCCCGTAGCTCGCTGATGATCATCACCGCAGACCGCAGCTGGGACTGTCTCTCCGGCTGCTCCCCGTTCACCAGGTGCTCGCGGGCGGCTTCGATCCGCTCGAGCGCGCCGTCCATCAGCAGCTGGGCGATGCCGTAGGGATTGACGGCCGGACCCCCCTGGGCGAGTCGGGAGCCGTGGCTGGCGCGGAATGAGACGGTCGCTGGCATGGGAGCGGTCTGTCGGCATCAATGGCCGTTGCTCCGGTATCGGCCACCTGCGGGCGCAACTTGAGGCGGACGGACTTAAGGCGGTGGGGCACGCCCGCGCGCGGCGGGAACGGTTAGGACTTCGGTCTGTCAGTCCGTGGTCGCCGTGTCAGCTCGCGTATGCGCCAGCGGTGTCAGGTTGCTGGCGGTCTCGTCGAGGAAGAAGCGCCTCATCATCATCGCCTGTTGCAGCTTCCCCTTGCGGACGTAAGCCTCGTACAGGAGATCCTTGACCACCTCGAGCGTGATGCCGGCTTCATAACTGTCGAGCAGCGGCATGTTGGGACGTGGGTCGGTCTCGTTGCCGAACAATATCGTGCGCAGCTTGTTGAAGGGC
>DATBCZ010000476.1:0-4650 GCA_036270175.1 Steroidobacteraceae bacterium
CTCGATGATCTGCTGGGCGACAAGGGAGTGCTCGATCGCGAGATCGGCGACGCCGTGCGCGCCCAGGTCGAGGAACACGGACTGGCGGTTCGCTCGGTGGGTATCAAGGACGTCATTCTGCCGGGTGAGATGAAGGAGATCCTGAACCAGGTGGTCCAGGCTGAGAAAGTTGCGCAGGCGAACCTCATCAAGCGCCGCGAGGAGACGGCAGCGACCCGGTCGTTGCTCAACACCGCGCGGCTCATGGATGAGAACCCGACGCTGTTGCGTTTGAAGGAGCTGGAGACACTGGAGAAGGTGACTGAGAAGATCGACAAGTTGACGGTCTTCGGTGGCCTCGACGGTGTTTTGAAGGACGTCGTGCGCATCAGGGCGGATGGTTGAATGAGCCAGATGTCTGATTCGTGCGCCATGACTGCCCGGCGGGATGAGACCCGCCGGGCTTTTGCCCGGTGGCGAGTGTCTATCGGGCGTGTGCGAAACAATAACTGTCAGGGTTTATCACCCTTCAGGTAAGTCCCGAGCCAGCGCTGCACTTCCTCATAGAAGTGCCGGCTGTCCTCGGGCTTGAGGATCCAGTGCCAGGCGTCCGGCCAGACCAGGAGTCGGCTCGGGACGTGCATCCGTTGCAAGGTCGCCCAGTTTTCCAGGGTGTTGCCCAGGGGCACCCGGAAATCGCGCTCGCCAATGCTGAGGAGCATCGGCGTCTTCCAGTTCGCGGCGTAGGTGAGAGGGCTTTGCTCGCGCCAGATGGGATTGCCCGCCCACGGGGGCCCGCCGTTGGTCACCTCGCGCTCGTAGATATAGTCGCTCTCGCCCCATTGCGTGGTGAGGTCGACTTCTCCAGCGTGGCTTACGATGCACTTGTAACGAGTTGTGGTGGCTTCGATCCAGTTGGCGAGGTGACCGCCGTAACTCGCTCCCGCCGCGCACAGCCGCGTGCCGTCGATGAAGGGATAGCGGTGGATGGCCTCGTCGACCGCCTGGTTGAGCTCGTCGCCTGGCGTTTTTAGCGGATCGAGCTTGATGGCCTGCGCGAATTTCTCGCCAAACCCGGTCGAGCCCGTGTAGTCCGTCAGCAGAATCACATAGCCCGGCGCGGCCAGCAGGTGATAGTTCCAGCGCAGTCCGATCTGATCCGGATTGTTGGCCGCGGCGCCGCCATGGATGAGGGTGACCAGGGGGTATTTTTTCGCGGGGTCAAAAGCCGGCGGTAACACGATCATGCTATGGATGTTGCGACCGCGGGCACTGGTAAAATAGAAGTGTTGCGGCGGTTGCCAGTCGATGCTCGCGGCCACCGCCGTGTCGAAATGAGTGAGACTCGCAGGCCGCCGCGTGGCCGGATCGATTCGTACTATTTCGAGCGGGCTCACGGAGCTACCGTAGCTGGCCAGCAGCGCGGGCTTGGCGGCTTTCTGTGGAATGACCAACGCGGTGTAGCCACCGGTCTCGGGCTCGATCACGGCGGTTGGTTTGCCGCCCGCGGCAGGGACCCGGAACAGACTTTCCTTCGCTCCATCCGGCGCAAGCAGGTACACCGTGTGACTGTCAGATGTGATGGCATAGACGGCGGGCTCACGATCGAAGTCGCGCGCCACCAGGGTGGCGTCGCCTCCACCGGGCCAGGAAACGCGGGTCAGCCGCGGCAGGTGATAGATCTCCTCGTCCTGCGGGCTATACTTGAAAAATAGCGCCTTGCCGTCGGCGCTGAATTGCGCGGCATCGTATTCCCCGGCAAGCGGGGTGACGATTCCGGGCTCGCCGCCGCCACCGGCGGTCACGCGATAGAGATGGAAACCAACATGACCGGACGCAGCGTTCCAACGCTCGATGGTTGCGGTAAACACCACCTCTTTGCCATCCGGGCTCCAGACGCCTGCGAGCGAGGAGCCGGCGCTGGTGGAGTCGGGTACGCCCGAGAAGCCGGCACCGTGGGCCAGCGCCGTTGCGGAAAGGATGTCCTTGGGTTTCGCGCCGGGCTCGAGCGCCTGCACCAGGAGTGTCGGCTGGCGGTCGTCCAACCATTGGTTCCACTGGCGGACCGGGAAATGCTCATACACCCGGACGTTGTACTTCCGGGCCTTGCGCTCGGCGGCGATTTTTCTGTTGGTGTCGTCGTCCAGGGCATTGGGGAAGACAGCCGATTCGAACAGAATGGCCTTGCCGTCGGGGCGCCACTTCGGACTGGTCGCTCCAGTGGCGAGATCGGTGAGTCGCCGCGCCTCGCCGCCGCCGCCGAGGTCGAGAATATAAATCTGCTCGACCTCGTCGCCTTCGCGTTTGGTGCTGAAGGCGATGCTGTGACTGTCGGGCGACCAGGCGACGCCACTCTCGGGCGCCCGCGTGTTGGTAATGCGGCGTGGCTCGACCCCACCCTCGGCCGGAACGAGCCAGAGGTCGCTGGCTTCCTTGTCCGGCTCATAGGAAGGCTCGAGGACGGAGAAGACGACCCACTTCCCGTCGGGGCTGACGATGGGCGCGCCGACCCGTTTCATCATCCACAGCAGCTCGTGCGTGAGCGGCGTTCCCGGCGCCGCCGTGGCATCCATGAACGCGAGAGCCATTGCCGCGAAGAGCGCAGCAGCAACCAGACGAATCTTCAGTTTCATAACCTTCCGTGCGACCGTTATTCTCAAGCGCCAGAGGTGCAGTATGACCGACTTCCGCAACGAATCCGATAGTGCACGCACGAGTCCGGCCGCTCTCACTGGGTATGCCCGTCTGCGCACACCCCGTCTCAACAAGGGCTCTGCTTTTACCTTGGCGGAGCGCAGCGCTTACGGTCTGCAAGGGCTGCTGCCCCCCGGCGTAAGTACGCTGGAAATGCAGGTGGCGCGCACACACGCGGAGCTTGCGAACCTCGACCAGGATCTGCAGAAGTACCTGCTGCTTTCGGACCTGCAGTCGCGTAACGAGACTTTGTTCTACGCGGTGTTGATGTCGGATCCGGCCACTTTCATGCCCATCGTCTACACCCCGACCGTCGGTGAAGCGTGCCAGAAGTTCGATCACATCTTTCGCGCGGCGCGCGGCGTTTACCTCCCCATCACGGCGCGCGGCCGACTGCATGAAACTCTCGGCAACTGGCCACAAACCGATGTGCGTTTCATCGTGGTCACGGACGGCGAGCGCATCCTCGGCCTCGGCGACCTGGGGGTCGGCGGCATGGGCATCCCGATTGGCAAGCTTGCCCTCTACACGGCGTGCGCCGGTGTTCCGCCCCAATACTGTCTCCCGATTACTCTCGATGTCGGCACCAACAATGCGGCGCTGCTGGAGGATCCGCTCTACCTGGGGTTGCGGCAGAACCGGGTTCGCGGTCCGGAATACATGGCATTCATAGAAGAGTTCGTGGCGGCCGTGCAGGCCCGCTATCCGAAGTGTTGCATTCAGTGGGAGGACTTCGCCAACATCAACGCGGTGCCGATCCTCGAGCGCTACCGCGACCGGATATGCACCTACAACGATGACATTCAGGGCACGGCGGCCGTGGCGCTCGCCGGGGTTTTCGGCGCATTGCGGATCTCCGGCCAGACACTCACAGAGCAGCGGTTTCTGTTTCTCGGCGGTGGCTCGGCGGCAACGGGCATCGCGGAGCTCATCAGCGAGGCGATGACGCTCGAGGGTCTGGATATCGCCGCCGCGAGGGCTCGTAACGCGCTGTTCGACATCAACGGTCTGATGGTGAAGTCGCGCGCCGACCTGGCACCGTTTCAACAACCCTTCGCGCAGGATCACCCCCCGGTCGATAAATTCGTGGACGCTGTGCGGGCGCTGCGGCCCACTGGAATTATCGGTGTCAGTACCGTGCCCAAATTGTTCAACCAACAGGTGATCGAGGCGATGGCCGAGATCAACGAGCGACCCATTATCTTTCCGTACTCCAACCCCACTTCGCGCTCGGAATGTACGGCGGACGAGGCGTATCGCTGGTCGAGCGGCCGAGCCATCTTCGCGAGCGGCAGTCCGTTTCCGCCCCTCGAAATTGCCGGCAAGACCTTCGTGCCCGGACAAGGAAACAACGTCTATATCTTTCCGGCCATGGGTATGGCGGTCTACGCCACCGAAGCGACGCGCGTCACCGAGGAGATGTTTATCATAGCGGCGAAGGCGGTTGCCGAGCAGGTGAGCGATGCAAGTCTGGCGACCGGCCTGATCTATCCGCCGCAGAGCCAGATTTTCGAAGCCTCCCTGCACGTCGCCATTCGTGTGGCCGAGTACATTTTCGAGAAAGATCTCGCGCGGGTACCTCGTCCGAAAGACATTCCGGCGCTCATTCGGGCCTCTGTGTATCGCCCTGTTTATCCTACGTGAGTGCGCCATCAACGACCCCGGCGATGGCGTTGCGGTTGGTCGCCGATGCGGCGACCCTGGACGTGATCGACCAGCTGACTCGTGGCGACATGGACGCTCCGGCGGCACAATTCCCGGCGTGTACATTTTTTACATGGCGGAAGGTTTCGTACAACTCATCGAAACAGGGGCGGCAACACCCCCAGGCGTGGTATCGGCCACACTTGCGGATGGCGGGACTGCATTGCTCATCATGCTCGCCATGGCGTTCGGCCTGATTCTCCCCAAGGTCTGTTTTGAGCGATTTTGCCGGCGCTGACTGGACGCGACGCCGGGGAGTCGTGTACATGGTGC
>DATBCZ010000477.1:0-13215 GCA_036270175.1 Steroidobacteraceae bacterium
TCAGGTGATTTCCGAGGATGGACAGCAGGAAGATCTGATGTATTTCCCAGCCCAGGACCGCAATGCTGACGAGCGCGACACCCGCAACCGCCGCCGCACCGCCCCACACTACCCGCCACTCTTTCCGCGCTGCGAGGTAGGCGAGAATGACGACCGGGAAGTATTTGATGGGTACGAAGACACCGAAACAGGCACCGGCCTGCCAAGGCTTGCACGTGCGGTACAGGTAGTATCCGAGGATGCAGAATGTCGAGATGAGAATGTACGGCTGACCGAAGCGCAAGCCGCTGATGATGGCAGTGCCAGACGACAGTATGAGGAGGGCCGAATCGACTGGATGCCACGCAAGGGTTCTTGCCAATAGGAAGATCGAGCAAATCAGGCACAGCACACTCACGGCGGTCACGATACGCAACGCAGTCAGCGGCTCGAAGCGCGCCAGGGGCACGAGGAGCAGGGCCGTTGGAGGTGGAAAAGGCGCAAATTTCCCGGGATTTCTGTCAGTTTCGAGTCCATAACGACGTATCTGCTGGCGGAACCAGTCGTCGTCGTAGAGCCGGCGCGTATCCTGCCCGTCGAGCACGATCCTGGCGGCGGTGAAATAGCCAGGGAAGTCGGCATCAATCCCGGCCAGCGCCGGCACCACGCCCTTCTGAAATAGATAGGTGGCAAGGCCGAGCAACATCAAGATCGACCATGCCCGGCTAAAAAATGGATTCATCGGTTCGGTCTCGAGCTTGCAGCACCCTGCGGACAAACTTTATCATGCTGGGCGGTGTTCAGCGGCCGATAGAAGCGCGAATAGCAGTCGCCGCGGTGCTGCAGACCGCATATCAGTAAGTGTCCGGAAGCCAGGGATTGGTTCTCGGGGTAACCATGCGTCCGAGACTTCCCAACTTCTTCATCGTTGGTGCCCCGAAAGCGGCCACGACCGCGCTATACGCGTGTCTGGACCAGCATCCCCTGGTTTACATGTCGCCCCTCAAGGAGCCTAACTACTTCTCCACCGAGTTGCGGTTGCCCAACTTTCTCGAAGCTGACCGCCCGCGTATTGCCCGCGAGATGCGTGCGCTCGAGCAGTACCTGCGCGGCGACCTGCGCGAGAAGCGCTTTGGCGGACTGGTCGAGAGCTGGGAGGACTACCAGATGTTGTTTCGCAACGTCGCCAACGAGACCGCCATCGGCGAAGCCAGCGCATGCTATCTCTGGTCGCGGAGCGCGCCGCGAAACATCGCGGCGCGTATTCCGCACGCCAAAATCATCATCAGCCTGCGGAATCCGGTTGACCGCGCGTTTTCGCAATATCTGCAGATGATGACAATGGGGGCGATTCACCGCTCCTTCCGTGACCAGATCGAGGCAAACTTGAGTTGCACGGAACCCAAGTTTGGCCCGCAGTGGCCGCTGTTGGAATTCGGCCTCTATCACGAACAGGTGAGTCGCTATCTGCAGGAGTTTCCGCGCTCGCAGCTCAAGATTTTCCTGTACGAGGATCTGCAGCGCGACCCGCGGCTGTTGGTATCGCAGCTGTTCGCATTCCTGGGAGTGGATCCTGCCTTCAACGCGGACGTGACTCGGCGCCACCACCAGCCGAGTGTTCCGAAACTGACCGGGGCCGCCTACCTGCTGAAGAAGTGGGGACTGTGGCCCTATCTGCGCAACCTCGCGCCACGGCCGTTGGGTCCGCGTTTGCGAGCACTGTTCGTGCGCCCGCGCGCCTCGCTGGCGATGACCCGGACAGATCGCCGGTTTCTCGTCGACTACTACCGTGATGACATCGAGAAGCTGGCGGTACTTCTGGACAGGGACCTCAGCGGCTGGCTCGACTGCCCGGCAGGGGGCGGCGGCTCCCAGGCGGCGGCGCCATGATGGTGGGAAGCCCGCGCTACCGCCTTCCTACAGCCTTTCCTACGAATAGCCGGCTCTCTTGCACGCCGGAGGGCATCCTGGCCAGGCGTTTTCTGTGCCGGTAGCGAGCCATCCACAGCGCCAACCGTGGGTCGCGAACGATAGCCGCAATGGAGGCGGGCCAGTTGATGGTCGGGGGATGGCCGGCGGAACCGCGGGGCAGTAACTCTGCGTGCAAGGTCTCGAAACCGGAATCGCCCAGCACCCTGGACCAGTCGCGCCATGTCAGCGGCTCGCGTGAGCCAACGGCCATCCCGAAGAGCCGCTGGGTGTTCTCGTGCAACTGCCTGCTGCCGTCCGCGGTGATTTTATCGGTCCAAACAGCCTCGACGAAGGCCAGGTAGCCGCCGGGCCTGAGCAGCGCGCGGGCGTGCGCACAGACAGCCTCGGGATCCATTTGGAAAAACACGCTCTCCGCAACGATGGCGTCATACGGAACCGCCGGTACGTGACTCAGAAACTTCTCGCAGCGGGCCGCGGCACCGAGGCGCCGCTGCAGCTTGGCGAAGAGTATCGAATCCGGCTCGACGGCGGTCACATCCCATCCCAAAGATAACATCCGGGCGGCGGTGTTGCCGATGCCGGCACCCACCTCCAGGACACGGTGAACCTGTTGCTCTGCGAGCCAACCCAGCATCCTGTCAGTCGCCGCCGCGCCACCGGGATGCAGGTCGCCCATGTTGAGCCGGGCGCGAAATTGATGATATTTGAGCATACTCGCTAGACCGCGCTGAAGACCCGCGTCTTGACAGGCTCGAGTTGCCCATACTTGCCGCTGCCGGCGACTCTGCCGGCGGCGAGCTCGAACACGAGATCGCAATGACGTAACGCGCCGGTGCGATGAGCGATGATCAGCACCGTCCTGTTGGACCGCAACGACTGCAGCGTTTCGGCGAGTTCGCTCTCGCTGTCGGCATCCAACGCGCTGGTCGCCTCATCCAGGATCAATAGCGATGCATCCCGGTACAACGCACGCGCGATAGCAAGGCGCTGCCGCTGCCCGCCGCTGAGACCGCGTCCGCTGGCCCCCAACCTTTCCTCGTAGCCGCGCGGAAGGCCGGCGACAAACTCGGTCAGACATGCCGAGCGAGCCGCCGCCTGCAGGCGCTCGCGATCAATCCGCGCCGGCGCAACTCCGAAAGCGATATTCTCGGCCAGCGTGGCCTCCAGCAGAAACACCTGTTGCGGAACATAGGCGATGTTGGATTGCCACGCCCGCTGATGCGCCCGCTCGAGTCGCACGCCGTCCACTTCGATGTATCCGGATTTTGGCGCCAGGAGGCCGCTCACGAGGTCGAGGAGAGTCGTCTTACCGGAGCCATTGGCACCCATGAAGCCGACGACCGCGCCGGCGGGAATAACCAACGAAACATCCCGGACGGCGTCCGGGGAATCGTGCGAGTAACGGAATGATACCTCGCACAAGCGGATGTCGCGACGCGGCCTGCCCTGCCACGAGCGATCCGACTCTTCGGTGCGGCTGGTAGCCCGCTCCGCCTGCGTACGCTTCACGTCGGTCTCGATGGCGGCAAACGCGGCGCGATCGGCGCGAATTCGGACGATCGCCGCAAAGACCTGCTGCAGAGCCGGCAGCAGCCGGTAAGCCGCGAACCCGACGAAACTCAGCTGCGCCACCCAGGGGCCCGCCGCATCGCTGCGGTTGCGCAAATACAGGGCGACCGCGACCAGGCAGATAACGGTGAGGCACTCCAACACGTACTTCGGAGTTTGTGCGATGGCGAGCGTGCTGGCGGCGGCTTTCGAGATGGATCCGGACTGCTGCGCGAAGCGGCTGACAAAGAAATCCTGCGCTTGCAGCAGGGTAACTTCTTTGATCGCGCCAAGGCCCTCGTTGATGGTCCGGGTCCGCTCCGCGTGATGGCGGCTTTCGGTTTGCCCGTTGCGCTGCAACCGCCTGCGGGTGGTTCCATAGATCGCGGCATAGCTCGCGCCCAGTCCAACCGTGGCGCAGACAGCGACCACGGGATTCACGAGTACCACCGCGGCCGTGACGAATACTATCGTCACGAAACTCGTCACGAGAGTCAGGGCCTGTTGCAGGATGACGCAGGCTACCCGGACGCTCTCCTGGACCTTGCCGGCAAGCACCGAAACAGTGTTGCGTGTATGGAATTCGTAGTCACGATGCATGTATTCGTCGAACAGGCGCACGTAGAGCGCATCGCCGACGCGGGTAGCGAATCGACTGATGGCGAGGAACCCGTAAAGATTCACCACGTTCGCGAAGAGAACGGCGCCGCCGAAGCCAATCCCGAGCGCGATCACGAATGAGCTGTCATCCATGGGCACGCTCTGCAACACCGCGCGCGCGACGGCGTTGTGTTTGATCGCGTTGGGATTGGCGAGCGCGGCGAAAAACGGGAGCACGGCTGCGACACCGCCCACGGTGGACAGCGCCATCAGGATCGAAAGCAGCTGCAGCCCCACCAGGGACCGGCGCTGGCGGCGATCCAGGAGTCGCCAGATTGCGCGTAGCACGGACATGCCTACCGCCCTCCTCCACGGCGAACCATTGCGCGGGCAAAGCGCACAACGCTCGCAGGAGCCATTGCCCGGGCCGCCGCGTGCGCTCCCCCCAGCCACCACTCAGGGTATCCCCAGGAGTACTGCGAGCTTCGGGCGAGGGTCCGCAAGGCAGCCCAGCGCGATCCCAGGAAAGCCTGGTTGCGCGCCACTTGTGCGGCGAGCTTAGCGCGCTCCCTGCGTAGCGTCGAATGCAGGGCAGGAGAGTTGCCCGCGGCAAGAACTTTCTCCAGTGCACGCGCTCGATCCTCGAGCACCATGGTGTCGTTGTAGTAGCTCTCCCGATGAGTTCGCTTGTGCAGGAGGATCTCGCGCACGCCATCGATTTCGCTCGAGCCCGCAATACGCAGCCATAGATCGTAGTCTTCACACACGCGTAGACTGGCGTCGAAGCCGCCGACCTGCTCGAGAAGTTGCCGTCTGACCATCACGCTGGGGATGGCGATGACGGTCGTCATCGTGATGAGGCCTTTGAGAACCCAGCCTTCGTCCGCGGGCCACCACCGGGCCTGCGCTCCGGTGAGTAGTCCGCCCGATTCATCGATCACCGCGAACGCGGTATGGCTCCAGCCACGAGTGGGGTTCCGCCGCAGCGATGCGACCTGCGATGCCAGCTTTTCGGGGAGCCAGACATCGTCGGAATCCAGGAAAGCGATGTATTCGCCCCCGGCGGCTTGCCAGGCGGCATTGCGAAGCGCGCCCAGGTTGCCCGTGTGGGGCAGGCGCAGCACCCTGACCTCAGGCCGTTGTGCCAATGTCTCGAGGTAGGCGGCCGTTTCCCCTTCGGAGCCGTCATCCGCAATAACGAGCTCCCAATCGGCAAAGGTCTGGGAAAAAACCGAGTCGACCGCCAGCTGCAGATACTTCAAGCGATTGAAGGTCGGCAGGACGATTGACACCGTGGGACTCGTCATGCGGCGCCTCAGGCACTACAGACTCATCACACGCGGGTCCCACTGCCGGATGAGTTTCCTCGAGGCACGCAGCTCCCAGGGATCATTGTAGCGTTGGAATCGATAACGCCAGGACGCGAGCGCCCGCAAAGCAGCCTTACCCCAGGAGGGCGCGCGAACATCCATGATCGTCGGGAACCTACATCCCAACACGGTAGTGAAATCGACGATTCGCCGCCGTAACCGCTCGGACAGCCAGGGCGCATCCTGGTGACACCAGTAGTCGAGCCACTCCGGCTGGGCCCATTCATCCGCCGTCTGCGGAAACACGACCGGGTTGCCGTCACAATCGCGCATTTCGTTCTGCATGCGCAAGGCGGCCACGTTCTTACTGTCATGGCGCTGAGGCAGCGGAGTGTAGATATAAATCATCACTTCCGTCGCCGGGTGCACCCGCTTTATCTTGCGGATGAACTCGAACGTCCGCTCCGTCTCTCCCTCCGGGTCTTGCGGCGGGGCCAACATGAAGGACAGCTCGGGGACAATGCCGTGGCGGCGGCACGTTTCCACCGCCTCCAATGTCTGGTCGGTGCGCGTGCCTTTGCGGATATCGTGCAACAGCCAATCGCTGGGAGATTCCGCGCCAATATAAGCCATGCGCAACCGGCTTTTTTCCACCAGCTTCCACGACTCCTCGGAGAGATTCACCAGGGCGTCGGAGCGCGCGAAGCACCACCAGGGCAGCTCGAGCTTTGCCAACACCTCCAACAGCGGCACCATCTCGACTTCGCGATCGAAGAAGTTGTGGTCGTAGAACTGGATCGCGTCCACGCCCAACCGGTTCTTGAGGTAACTTAGGTCCTGCTCGAGTCGGGTCGCGGCAGGCAGCGCGGTCTTACCGCGATACATCGTCGCGACCCCGCAGAAAGTGCAGCGATAGCGACAGCCCAGTGCCGCCTGGTACCCGACGGTGCGTTGCCCGAGGTAAGTCTTGGTCAGATATTGCTGCGGGTTCTCCAACTTCTCATACGGCAGCATCTTGCCGAGGCTCGATGCGGAGAACTTGCGATCCTTGTTGTGGACGATCTCGCCACCTTCAGGCCGCCAGGTTAATCCAGCAATCGAGCTCAGCGGCTCGCGCCGACGGCCTGAGAGCGTATCCAGGAGCTCGGTAATCGTGTCCTCGCCTTGCGCTCTGACTGCATAGTCGACATAGGGAGCGTTGACGGTTGCGTCCGGACAGACCGTCGGGAAGGCACCGCCCCAGATAATCGGTATATCCGGGCGCTTCTGCCGGATTGCCTTGGAGACCGCGATCGCCGAGGTGAGCTGCGGGCCGCCCATCACCGTGATCCCAACGAAGTCGGGAGCGCTCTCATCGACAGTGCGTAACGTGGTGGTGACGAAGTCGCGATCGATGTTGCCATCGATGATCGTCGAGTCGTACTTGCCCTCGAGAGCCGCCGACAAACTCATGACCGCGAGGGGAAACCGCGCGTGTTTCGTTTTCGTGATCGTGGGGTTGATGAGAAGAAGACGCGGCAACGCGATCATGACAGCCTCTGAGCCGGGAGAACCCAACGTGTCAGCAACATCTCGACGGGCCAGCGGTAATTGTCGGTCTTACAGCGATGGCGCGCGAGTTGCTGCAGGAGCCGCTTGCTGCGGGACATCCGCTTCCAGGCGAGCTCATGAAAAAACTTGAAGCGCTCGATGAGCTTGAACTTCTCCGGAGTCACCCACGGCCCGGGCATGCCCGCCACATAGTCGAAGCGCGACCAGCCGTCGAGGGTGTCCGGCAGGCGAAAGCCGCGCGCGACGGCTTCGATCACCAACTCGCTGCCCGGGTAGGGCTTGAAGTAATAGATCGGCGTCAGGAAATCCGGGCTCATGGAGCGCAACTTCTTGGCGACGTCGAGCGATGCCTGGATGCTCGAGTCGCTTTCGTCCGGGAAACCGACTATGAAGGGGAAGTGGCCGGCAATGTCGTGGCGGCGCATCTTTTCCGCGGTCTCGAACACCTGTTCGATCTTGGTGTCCTTGCGAATGCGCTTGAGCATCTCGTTCGAGCCGGACTCCACCCCGACCAGCAGCCGCCGCAAACCGGATTGCTTGCAGCGCGCCCAGACTTCCTCGGGCAGGCGCACTCCCTGGTCGGCGCGCATGGTCGCCGCCCAGGTGATCTTCATGCCGGACTCGACAATCTTGTCGGCGAGCGCATGCACTCGATCACGCTTGGTAAAGAACGTCTCGTCCTGAAAGTTGACGTCATCGAAGTGGTAGCGATCCCACAGCTCCTTCAAACGCGTCGCCATCCGCACCGGTTCCAGCCCGACCCACTTACGGCCATAGACGAACGGGTCCGAACAGAACGCACAACGGAAGTTGCAACCCTGCGAGGAGATGTAGTCGAGTTGGCGTTTGCCCTTGAGCTCGAAGTAGCGTTCGACGGGAATCAAGCCATAATCGTGCGCCCGAAATTTGTCGACCTGGGCGAGCGGCCGCGCCGGATTCTCGTGGATGGTGCCATCGGGTAGCCGCACGGTGCAGCCGGCGCAGCCTTCGAGAGAGCGGCCCTCGGCGAGCCGGTTAACGATTTCCGCGAATGTCTCCTCGCCCTGCCCGCGAACCGAAACATCCACGGAGGGCTCGTCCAGGCATTCGCGAGCGAACATCGATGGGTGCCACCCTCCCCAGACGACGGGCACATCGGGCCGAGCACGTTTTGCGGCACGTGAGATCCGCAGAGCATCCGAGATGGGCGCCCCTGTCAGCACTGTGACGCCCAGGCACACTGCCGTAGCCATATGCGAGGCAACAGTCTTTTCCGCATCCGGGTCGAGGCGACCGTCGATCGTGATGACCTCGTAGACCTCCGGATCGAGCTCGGAGCCGATGGCGAGCAACGCGAGCGGCATGGTGAAAAACACCGCCTGCGGGTTGTAGAGCACCACCTTGAGGCGGGAGCCCCTGGGCCGCGCGCCGGCGCCGGCCGCATGGCCCTGATTTGTCGCGCCTGAGGCAGCCATCATGACGCCATCCCCGCTACCGGCGGCTCGAGCCGGAAAATCGCCAATGTTTCATTGACGAAGCGGCGCTGGGCCAACACACGAACAGCGAGCTCGCGCTTGCGGAACTCCTCCAGGAAGACCGGCGCGTCGCCGAAGCTGGAGAGCAGCACGAGCGCGCACCCGCCAGGCTTCAGGTGTGCGCCCAGACCAGAGGCGAACCGCTCCGCCACATCGGTCGAGCGCCAGGCACGATCGCGGTCGTCCCGCGGAGTGCCCAACAGAAATGGCGGATTGAACAGGATCATGTCGAAACGCTCCGCATGGACTGGCTCGAACAGATCTCCGTGTCGCACGTCGATCTTGTGCTCGAGGTGATTCAGAAGCGCGTTGATGCCGGCGCATCGAACCGCTTCGGGGTTGATGTCGACCGCCACGACGCGGCGCGCGCGCCTGGCGGCAATGACCGCACAGACTCCCGAGCCCGTGCCCATATCCAACACTTCCGCATCGGGGCCGACGAGCCGCGAATCGAGCTGCGCGGCAAGAAACTCACCGGTGCGCGGCACTTTCGGATTGAACACGCTCGGCATCACCACGAAGGGCGCGCCGTGCACGCGCTCCACCCGGAAATCGTCGTAGCGGTCCTTGCCTGTCAACCGGTAGCTCAGGCCAAGCGCCTTGCCGAACAGCTTCGCAATCAACGGGAAGCGAAACGGTCTGAGCGAGTCCCCGACCGACGGGGCGGGATGCGCCTGGGAATCAAACATGGGCTGTCCCGGGTAGCAGGAAGTCGGCGGTCGCGCGGCTGTCCGGCTCACGCCACAGTGAACACACGCAGGTCGCGCACTCAGGCCGCCGTCCCGCGCGAATGTTGTCGCGTAACGCGATCATGGAGTCCGCGTTCAGCACAGCTCCGAGATCATCCTGCCAGGTGGCTTCAGGCGGACCGGGAATGAAGAAGCAGGGACTCACCTGGCGCTTCGCGCCAATCACGGCTGAGAATTCCGGGGCGTTACAGCGTACGGGCGGATACGGGCCCATTCCGCAAACGGCGGCAAAGTACTGGTGCAGGCGCCGCAATCGGCGCGGACTCTCCGCAATGAATCCAGATCGGAAGTCTTCGGCGTAATCACGCTCCATGTCGTCCAGAATCTGCTCGAACTCCGGCAGGTCCTCGGGACGCAAGGCGGGATTCGTCGTGAATCCATCTTCGCGACCGAAGGCATGGGGGTTAGCCACGTCGACCGCAAGAAAAGAGATCTGTCGAGCGCCCACTCGTCGCGCCAGCTCGACGAGCGCCGGGAGCTGCCGGTAGTTGGCCTGCTGAACGGTCACTCGCACACTGACGGGGATGCCCGTCGTCGCGGCCGCCTGGATCCCGGCACAGACTTTGTCGAACGCGTCCAATCCCCGAATGGCGGCATAGGTCTCGCGGTTGGTTCCGTCCAGCGACACCGTGACTGCATGAAACAGCTCCGACACGCGCCGTGCATGCTTTGCAAGCGAAAGGCCCGAGGTGAGCAGCCACAGCTGCAAACCGTTTTCCCTCAGGAGTCGCGCAATATCCGGCCACTCGGGGTTGAGCAACGGCTCCCCGCCCGATATCAGAACCACCTGTGTCTGCAACTCCACCAGGCTTGGCAGCAGCTGCGTGACCGACTCGAGGTTTATATCGGTACGGCCGTGACGCCAGTAGTCGCAGGTCACACAGCGCGAATTGCAGCGATCGGTCAGATAAAGCGTGACCAGCGGCATCCGTAACAGCGCGCTCTGCTGAGGCGATTGCACGGGAACCGCGTTCACTGGCGCACTTACGCCAGTGGCTGGTTGATCGAATGCTCGAGCCGGCAAAATCCTGCTTCTCCTTCGGGCATCGCGGGCGACAGACGACCACGCCGCGCAATCGCGACCGCTCGATGATGAGTCGCACCAGTCAGGGAAAAGGTTCAAGCGACGGAACGACGGGAACGACGGGAACGCGCGGCTGAAGCGTGTCTCCGGAACGACATTTCAGCTGCTCCCGACTCTCCCGGTGCGGATCTTCGCCAATGGGGAGAAGGGCTTGCGACAGCATATGAGAAGTCATAGTATCGGGCAGAAGCTTTAGACCTGAAGCGTTTGGAACCCCAATGCCCGATCCCGTCGACGCCGCGCTTGGCCCCTGTTCCGTCGCTCTGAAGGTCGGCCGGACCTACTTCTGGTGTGCCTGCGGCCGCAGTCAGCGGCAGCCCTTCTGCGATGGCTCGCATGCCGGCACCGGATGCCAGCCGTTGCGATTCGCGCCCCGGGAAGACCACGACGCACTGTTATGTGGCTGCAAGCGGACCGCGAGCGGCCCCTTTTGCGACTGCACTCGCGGCACCCGCCCGCCCGCCTCATAATCGTTACTGTGCAAGAGCCCGTAGAAAAGTCAGTGATCGCGGCTCGCGAGGGTGGCCTGAACAAGGCACTGACGCGCTCCCAGGTCGTGATGATCGGACTCGGCGGAGCTATAGGCACCGGCCTGTTCATGGGCAGCGGACTTGCGATCGGCTACGCGGGACCGGCCGTAGTCCTGAGTTTTGCAATCGCAGCGCTTGCGGCGGTGGCCATCGTCTTCAGCCTCTCGGAAATGGCGGTCGTTCATCCCACCGCCGGGTCGTTCGGCACTTACGCGGAAATCTATCTCAACCCGTGGGCCGGATTCATCGTGCGCTACTCCTATTGGATGGCGCAGGTCATCGCGATCGGCGGCGAGGCCGTGGCGGCGGGCGTCTACATGACCTTCTGGTTCCCTGGCACACCATTGTGGATGTGGTCCGTGGGATTCGCCCTGGTGCTCCTGTATTTCAACTCGCGCTCGGTCAACAACTTCGGGTCGATCGAGTACTGGTTCGCCATGATCAAAGTGGTGGCCATCGTCCTGTTCATCATCCTCGGTGCCTCGATGATCTTCGGGATCGGCCGGCCACCGACAGGCTTCCATAACCTGACTGGCCTGCCAGGGGGCTTCACCCCGCACGGTTTCTACGGTGTCTGGATGGCCGTGCTGGTGGGCGTGTTGTCGTTCAACGGCATCGAGGTCATCGCGGTCACCTCCGGTGAGACCCGCGATCCCGTGAGGGACATTCCCGCAGCCCTGCGCAACATGGGGCTACGGCTGTTTCTGTTCTATATCCTGGCGCTCGGCATCGTAGTAACCATAGTGCCGTGGACCGAGACCGGCGCGCGGATCGTCACGGAAAGTCCGTTCGTACGCGTGTTCGCCAACTCCGGCATCCGACACGCCGCCGGAATCATGAACTTCGTGGTATTGACCGCCGCGCTGTCGAGCATGAACACCAACGTGTACCTGTGCTCGAGGATGCTGTTCTCGCTCTCGCGCGGCGACTTCGCGCCCCGCTTTCTGGGCCGCCTCAGCAAAAACGGCACGCCGGTCGCGGCCATCCTCGTTTCCGGGGCGTGCATTCTGCTCGCCGCGGGAGTGTCGAAGCTCAGGCCGGACGCCTACAACTACCTGTTTGGCATAGCTTTGTTCGACGCGATGATCGTCTGGGTCGCCATCCTGGCGAGTCACTTCAGCTTCCGTCGCCGCTATAAGAAGGAGGATCTGCCCGTGCGGATGCCTCTATACCCCTATGTACAGATCGTCGGACTGGGCGTGTTGATCGCCGTGTTGGTCACGATGGGACTCGACAAGGACGTCTGGGGTAGCTCCTGGAAAGTGGGGTTGCCGTGCCTCGGACTGTTGTCGATTTTCTATTTCGCGCGCAAGGCGAATCGCGCTCGTAACGCTGAGGCTACACCGGCGGCGACGCAGCCCTAGGCATGCGAGAGCGCTGCGCTCGCGGCGGTGGCGCTACGCCCGCGCGAACGACCGCCGCTGCTACGGCACGCCGCCCTGCAAAATCGTACTCAACGCCGCGCTGTCGAGATTCCCACCTGACACCACCGCGCACACCCGCGAATACTCATAACGCCCTGACAGCGCCGCAGCCACAGGTATCGCGCCGGCGCCCTCCGCGACCACGCGATTGTGTTCCACCATAACCTTGATGGCATTTGCGACTTCGACAAGGCTCACTGTAATGACGCCATCCACCAGGCCTCTGATCAAAGGCCACATTTCAGGCAGAACAGTGCCAAACCCCACTCCGCTGACAAACCCTGGGTCGTGTGGTGTTTCAACAGGCGCCCCGGCGTCCAGCGCGGCCTTACAGGGGTGCGCTGTGTCCAACTCGCAGGCGATGATCTTTACCTGCGGGTGAATCGCACGAACCGCACAGGCAATCCCACAGGCCAGCCCGCCGCCGCCGAAGGGCACAAAAATCGCTTCGACGTCCGGAAACTGCTCCAGGATCTCGAGTCCGATCGTCGCATCACCCGCGAGGCAGGCCGGATCGCGCACGGCATCGATGTAGACACCGTCCTGCTCGGGCAGCGCGCCGCGCTGAATCGCGCGCCACCAATCCTCCACCGAGCGCATATCGATGCGCGCGCCCAGCTGGCGCAGTTTCTCGAGTTTCGCCTCGGGAGCATTGGCGGGCACGACCGCCGTACCCTTGATTCCAAGCTGACGCGCCATCCAGGCAACACCGAGAGCGCTATTGCCCGAGCTCGAGGTATAGATGCCCGCGGCCAGCTGCGCCGGTGTCCGCGACAGCACGGCGTTGCCGATCGGCCGGAGCTTGAACGAGCCAATCGGTTGCAGGCTCTCCAACTTCAAGCGCACGGTCTTCCCGACCGGCGCCGCCTGGCATCCGACCACCGGGGTCACCAGGGTCTGGCCGCCGAGACGCGTGCGCGCGGCCAGGATGTCGCTCAGCATGACCGGTTGCACCCGTTCCAACATTGTTAACACCGCCGCAAACGCGAAGTAC
>DATBCZ010000478.1:0-8865 GCA_036270175.1 Steroidobacteraceae bacterium
AGCTGCGCGGCATGACGAGCGGCCGCGCGTCGTACACGATGGAGTTCTCGCACTACGAGCCGGTACCGAAGATGGTGGCCGATGAGGTCATCGCCGAGGTTGCCAAGGCGAAGGCCGCGGCCAACGCCTGAACCTTCCGAAGGGGAGCGGAACCCTCCGCTCCCCTTTTTCCTTCGGTAGTTCAGCGCACGCGCCAGAGGAACGTTCTATGCCCAAGATTCAAGAAGCTTCCCTCAAGGATCTGCACCCCACCCAGCTGACGGTCGGCCTGATCGTGGTCCAGGACAAAAGAAAGCACCTGGCAGGCCTGAGCGCTTCGGACCGGCAGAGTTTCATGAAAGCGCACCCCATGCCGGCTGTAATCGGGCCGAAGGGGACGCTGTACATCACCGACCACCATCATCTCGGGCGGGCGGCACTGGAGGCGGCGGTGCCAACCGGATTTTTCGAGGTGGAGGACGACCTATCGAAGTGCAGTATCGAGTCGTTCTGGAAGGAGATGAACGAAAGCCAGTGGGTGCATCCCCTGGACGAGAATGGCGTGCGTCACTACTACGAAAGGATTCCCGACAGCCTCACGAAGCTGGTCGACGACGTGTACCGCTCTCTTGCGGGGTATGTCCGCGATGAAGGGGGCTACGAAAAGACGCCTACTGCATTCGCCGAATTCATCTGGGCCGATTTCTTTCGCCGTAACATCGCTGTTGAAACCGTGCACTCCGACTTCCAAACAGCAGTGCGCGCGGGCGTATCACTGGCCCACAGCAAACTGGCAAAGAACATACCTGGCTTCAACGCCAAGTAACCCCCCGCCCGAAACCGCCTGCGCCTGTCAGTGGTGGTTGCTTTCGAACAGACGGCAGTAGATGCAATGCGCGTCGCCCTTCCACTCGACCCACAGGTGTTTGATCCAGGGGAGCTCGGCGCGGGACGCGGCGTATTCCAGGCCCTTGTTTCCGAGGTCGCGATGAGCCACTTCCGCGGGACCCCCTGACTCGAGGATTTTCGAGGCGCGGGTGGTCTCGATGGCACCCCGTGGATGTACGGTGACTGTCGCAGCGCCACAATCTATCCGCTCGGTCAGGGCCTCGACATACAGGAAGTCGTCGTCGGATTTGAAGAGCGTTCGGTAATACTGCATGAACCGGTCGTGGGACGACTCGGCCGGTTGCAACGCGGCCCGACCCGGCTCGCAGACAGCCGTCAACTCAACCCGGTCGGTTGGGAACCCGTCGCGAACCAGCTCCGTGCGAACCCGGCTGGCGGCTTCGTAATCGTTGAATACGGCGAGTAGGACTGCACTCATGCCTTCCTCCAGACAGTTCCGTTTCAAACGGGACACACTCTCGAACGCAGCCAGTCTACGCCCCGGAATTGGGAACGCCAATGCGGGGAAACACCGACTGACCCGGCCGAAGCTGGAGCTGGGACTCGTTGTTGTGGACCTACTGGGCGGCCGCCTGGGAGTCGGTGGCGGGCATCGGCGGACCGGCCGGATAGAACGCCCTGGCAGGATTGGCTTTGAGGAAGTCGTAAGCCACCAGGCCGTAGGGCACTTCGGGCCGGGTTTCGGGATCTTGCTGCCAGGGCAGCTGTTTACGGAATGCGGCCCACACGGCGGTCGGCACCGGTCCGAAGCTTCGGGACCCGTCCTGTACCTTGCGTAGATCCATCCAGTAAGTGGCGTTCCAGAGGTCATAACCGAGGAGTTGGAAAGTCAGATCCACGACCTGCTGGCCACGGGTGCCCTTGAGCCTGGTCTGACCCTCGATGTCGGCGACGCCGACGTCGGTGGCATTTCCCTCAGGCACCAGGGATGTCGACAGGCTCTGGATCTCCTGCCACAGATCCATGAAAACCCAGAACGGCTCGGAAAGCGCGGGAGACTTCCGGAGCTGCTCGGGTGTCAGGACGTCGGCCGGCTTGATCCCGGTGAAGAACGGCGTCGGACTGCGATCCGTAAAGCGTTCGATCCGTTGTGCGACGGCCACGTCCATGTTGGCCAGGGCGTTGGTGAACGCCTCGACGTCGTTCGCCAGCGGATAGGGGTCCCAATTCGCGGTTGAGAAGACGAAGCCATGTTGGCCGTGACTCAACGGGCCGCCTTTGACGTAATACCGCATCATCTGCGGAGTCGACAGCTCCCAGGAGTCGGAGGGTGAAGCACCTACAATGACCATGGGGTTCAGGTCGGCGGAGTTGATCTGTAACAGCACGCTATCGCGAAGCGCCGCCCAGGCCTTCCAGGCGGAGCCCTGCCGGATGTACGAGGCGCGCATGCTTTCCGGATCCTGGAGGATCCGCTTGGGATCGTCCTCGAAGAGGTAGCTGCCTTTGAGGATGTCCATGACACGCGCAGCGTCCCAATTCACCCACTTGAAGGGGCGCTTGGCCTGCACTGGCTGCACCATCGGTGTCACGCTGGAGTTCATGCCGATCTTGTCGAGCGCGTACAGCACATCGGCCCATTCCAACGCGAGCCTCCCGTCGGCTACGAGAAGCGCGGCACGCGCATCGCCGTACGCATTCTCCGCACCACCGCCGAAGACGCCCCCTTTGGTGATCGGCTTCATACCCGCATGCGCGAGCGCCTGGGCCGCCTTCATCCGCACGCCTTTGTAGTAAACCTCGCCGTGACCGATCATCGCGGCTTCGATGTTGTAGCTCATCGCCGGAAAGTCAGCCTCGCCGAGGGTGCCCCGTGCATAGGCAACCGGGGTAATGCGGTTATTCAACAGATCGACCAGAATCTGCATGTTTTCCGGCACCCCGGCACCCAACGTCGCGGTGTTGGCGCTGATGACGAGAACGGCGCGGACGAGATCCTCGTCGGCGACCTCTGGCATTGCACCCGCACCTGACATCGGCAGCACCTGGGTGTCCGCCGGATGCGCCTCGCTCGATTTGACTTCGCGGAGGGCGCCGGAGCCTCGATTCAGCCCGTAGACGGGAATGTCCTCCGCACCTGCCTCGGCCCGCAGATCGCGTGCTTCAGCCGCGCGCTTCAGCGCCTCCGGGCTGTATTGCACGCGTGCGCCATAACGCGCCACCGCGATCAGTTGTTCGATAGTCAGGTCGTGGCCTGTCAGGGTAACGACCTCGCCCGCGGCGGAGGGGGTGATCGGATGGTAGTCGGCCGCGGCGGCGGCGGGCTGGGACAGCAGACCCACAGCCGCCAAGACCAGCGTCGGTACCACCGCCGCAGCTACCCGTCGTGCAGCGCACCGGATCACGCGCCGGGATCGCGTTATCTCCGCACTCACTGCTGGCCACCCACGCAGCTGGCCGCCGACGCCTTTTCACCCGCGGCGGTCGGCAGCGCCGTCGAATAGAACTTCCCGGGATCCGTCTTGTGCACGAACACCGCCGCGGCCATCGTCTCCGATTCCGTCGAGGAGCTGTCAAACCCCGGTCGCAGGGGCACCTCCTTGCGAAAGGCAGTCCAGGCCGCCGTGGAGGCCTGCCCGAAGTTGCGGCCGGGGGTTTGAGCTTTGCGAACATCCATCCACAGGCTGGCCTCGAGCATGTCCTGGCCCAACATATCCATGGTCGTGTCCACCGCCTGCCGCGCGTGTTGAACCTTGATGAAAGTCTGGGCCTGCAGGTCTTCCACGGTGCCGACGATGGCACTGCCGAACGGCGCGACCGGGTTGGTCAGACTTTGAATTTCCTGTTGCATGGCGACCGGCGTGTAGCCGGTGAAATGACCCGCGGCCGCGGGCAGCACATCGGCCGCCTTGACTACCGTGAAAAACGTGCTGCTGAAGCGATCGATGCGCAGCATGACGGCCACGTCCATGTTAGCCAGAGCGATGACGAAGTTCTCCAGCTTGTTGGCCATCGGATAGGGATCCCAGTTGGCGTTCGAGACGATGTAGCCATGCTGACCGTGGCTGAGCGGACCACCCTTGATGTAGAACTTCATCATCTGCGCGGAGGCGAGATCCCACGAGTCCTTGGGCCCCAGGCCAACGTGTACCGCCGGATTGTGGTCCGATGAGTTGACTTGGAACACCACCGCGTCTTTCAGCGCGGACCACTCTTCCCAGGCGGACGCCTGGCGAATGGACGATGCGCGCAAGCTCTCCGGATCCTGAATGATGCGTGCCGCGTCGGCATCGAATAGATAACTGCCCTTGATCATGTCGAGCACGCGGGCGGCATCCCAGTTCAACCAGGTACTCGGCCGATCGCACTGCACGACGACACTGAGCGGTGTGATGCTGCTATTCATGCCGTTCAGATCCATGGAATAGATGAGGTCCGCCCACTCGAGCGCGTGTCGGGCATCGTTCACGACCAGCGCCGCCTGTCCCGTCGCGTAGGCATCGCTGCTCGTGAGTGCGTTGTCATCGGCGGCAAAGGGTTGAATCGGTTTCAATCCCGCCTGCGCCAGTGCCTTGGCGGCGGGCATCCGTGCACCCTGGTAGTAGACATCACCGACACCAACCATTGCACCGCCAATGTTGGACAGTTGTGCCAGATCGCCTTCGCCGAGCGTGCCGCGCGACTGCACGACCGGCGTAATGCGCTTGTTCAGAAGATCGAGCAGCATCTGCGCGACCTGTGGGCTCGGGGCATTGAAGGTCATCGCGTTTGCACGCACGACCATCATGGCGCGTACGACGTCCTCGTCGGCCACCTCGGGACCGAAACCCGCGGAGGCGCCCCACCGGAAACGCCGCATCTGCATCTGCTCGATCTTCGCCTTGTTCACCGCGGATGTCGGGTCGCCCTCGAACATGACGGTCTCGCGTTGATCGCCGGCCCCGCGATTGAACCAATAAACGGCGATCCCCTCCGCCGCGGCCTCCAGCAGCAGGCCGTAGTTATCCGCTTCCCGTTGGCGCGCGGCCGGGCTCAGCTCCACCTTCGCGCCGTACCGCGCGACCTGCACGATCTGCTCGATCGTCAGATCATGGCCCGTCAGGGTAATGGTCTTGTCGATCAGGGTGGGAGTGATCGGCGTGTAGGCATAAGTCGAGGCCGCCTGCACAGACTGACCCGCCCAGCCGGCAGCCACCAGGGTGAGGGCACCGGCTACGAGCAAGCGCGAACATCGCGTGACAATTGCCATATTTTTAATCCGTTATGCCAAAGCTGGAGGGGTAAGCGGCATCACCGGCCGCCAAACTTATAACTGAACTTGAGGCCCGCGGTGCGGGGCCGGTTGACCGTGATGGCCATCACCTGTTGGGAGTTACTCGTAAACATATCGGCCCGGGTATCGGTCAGGTTCTCGCAGTACAACTGGGCGGTCCAGTCATCCTTGGAGACGCCCGCAAAGGCATCGTAGGTCGAATAGGCTGCCTGGTCATAGTTCTGGACGTAGCCGGTCGCGGAATGGGAGTGCGCCTGGTGCTGGCCGCCAACCTGGACGAACGGATGATAGTCGCCCCAGTCGAACTCGTAGCGGACCCGTAGATTGCCCTGGAACGGCGGCGACTCGGCCAGCGTGCTGCCGGGTGTTCCGTAAGGATTGGGAATCGAGGTGATCGGCTGCCCCGTGACATCCTTGAGGTACGGCGAGTTGGTCTGGTCACTGCTGTTCCAGGAGGCCGCACCCGTCACGGTGAGCCCGCTGAAAACCTGCGCTACGATCTGGGTCTCCACGCCACGCACCCGGTAATTGGGGCCGTTGGTCTCGAAGGCGAGATTACCCAGCGCGTACTGCGGATCGAAGAAGCTGTCCTGCACGTTCTTCCAGTCCTCCTGGTAGAGCGCCGCGTTGAACTGGACTCGACGCCCGAGCCATTCGGTCTTCCAGCCGAACTCGTTGTTGGTGAGGGTGTCCGGGGCGAACGCGAGCGGCGAGGCGTAGTTCAGCGACTCCGAGAAGTGCGAGCTGCGATTGAAGCCTCCGGGACGGAATCCCTGCGACCACGTGTAATACACCATGGCATCGGGCGTGACCTTCCAGGTCAGGTTGCCGCGGCTGCGGACGCCGGTATAAGTGGTGCGCAACCCTTCGGCATTCAGGTTCAGCGCGCCGTTCGTGGTGCAAGGCGGCGGTCCGGCTTCGTAACAGCCGAAGCTGCCGGCCGCGCTGCCTACTTCCGTGTCATCGAACCGGTAGAAACGTGTTCCGGCGGTAATCGTCAGTACCTTGGGAATGATGTCGAAGTCGAGAGACGCGAACACCGCCCGCTGCTTGTAACCGCGCAACACGTCGTCGAAGAACGAGACGTTGTCGTTGCGGATGCTGGGGTCATTCGCATAGGCGCCCGCGGGTGGTGCGATATTCGTGAAGCCGGGAGCCGTTTTGTACTGCCAGTCCGTCTGCTCGTGAATCAGGTAATTTTCCCAGAAAACGCCCCCGACGCCGCGCAGGCGCCAGTCCTCGGGCGTGCTGAGCCTGAGCTCGTGGCTCTGGTGGATGTCGCGCTCATGATCGTGCCAGGTCGTGCTGGGCGAATAACACTGCGCGGCAGTCGTGCCGGATGGGGGAATACACTGATAGTAATCGGCGTAGGTCCCACGCGCGTAGGCGGTGTAATCCTGCACCTGATCGACGTTTCGCACCAAGTAAGCGCCGCTGTATACCAACTTCATGACGCCGATCTTGCCGTTGATGGTGATCGCCGTGTTCTCGAACCGGTCCTTGTCATAGGACGGGTTGTAGAGCTGCACCGACAGGTCCGGCAGATTCTGCCCGGTGCCGGAGGCCTGTGGCGTCTCGTAGAACACACCCTGGGCGTCCATGTCCTGGTAAGACTGCACCAGCAGTGCATCCCAGTCCTCGCTGATCTGCCACAGTGCGCTGGCTCTGATGCCCTGGTAGGTGACCGGGTTGATATCCTTGCCGACCAGGTTGTTGTTGTTCACCGAGTTCAGCGGCGTCGCCGGACCGGGCACATTGTTGGCGTAAGCCGCGTAGTGAATGCCGAGATCGCTGCTCTGGCGCACGAAGGTTCCGGGGACATTGTCGATGTAACCGCCGCGGGTGTCGCTGTAGATGGCCGCACGGAACGCCAGCGTATCGCTGATGATCGGTAAGTTGATCATCGCGTCCGCGTTGGAGCTATGAGACCCGTGCGCGGTGTAGGCGTAACCGGCGTTTACATTGCCTTCGGTGCGATTCAGTTTCGGCTTGTTAGTGATGTAGCGAACCACGCCCGCTTCGGCTCCCGCGCCGAACAGCGTGCCTTGTGGCCCCTCCAGCACCTCGATGCGCTCCAGGTCAGCCGCATAGATGTCCAGATTGCGATTGGGCAACTGGGCCGACTGATCATCGAGATACACGGCAACGTTCGGGAAATCACCGACCGCGCCCGATCCCTGGATCGTACCCGGACCGACGCTCAGGCCGCGCATGTAGATATTGCTCTGCCCCGGGCCGCCGCCGGCCAACGTAACGTTGGGCAGATACTTCACGGCGTCATCGAAGTTCGCGATGCTGAGTTGCTGCAGGGCTTCGCCTGTAAGTGCTTGTATTGAAATCGGTACATCTTGGGCGTTCT
This sequence comes from Steroidobacteraceae bacterium, assembly GCA_036270175.1. Taxonomy (GTDB): domain Bacteria; phylum Pseudomonadota; class Gammaproteobacteria; order Steroidobacterales; family Steroidobacteraceae; genus 13-2-20CM-66-19. The sequence continues at coordinate 7,461 of DATBCZ010000478.1, forward strand.
CGACCCGCCGGTTGGCGGTCACCGTGATTTCCTGCAGTCCTCCCTTGCTGCTGCTTTCAGCCTCGGAAGCGTCTGTTGCGTCGGCGGCGGACGCTACTCGCGCAGCAAGCAAGCACGCCGCTACTGCTACATCGATGCGGGCGTAAGGCCTGCTCCGGGTTGGTAAAGACAATGCACGTTCGAACGTTTCGGTTCCTGAAGGGGGCTTTCTGGTCATCGCGGGTCGCTCCGAACTATGGCCGGAAGGATCGGAATCCGGAAGATGCGCGTCAGCGCACCCACCGGAAGCCGGACAGCTCTTTATCTGGTGTCGGCGCGCGCCCCCTAACATCACGCTCGCCGCAATCTCGTCGTGGCGCTTCTCCGTGCGCGAAACGTGTGTTTCTAACAGTCACCCCTTTTGCATGTGAGTAAATTATTTTGCGTACGAATACCACCTGTTCCCGGCGTGGTCAACAGCCAATTCACGGCAGATGAAAGGGACCCGGACGTTTGTCGGGGCGATAGGGCGGCAAGAGTGCGAAATGCACCAGAAGGACGCGGTGAAGGAAGGCTCTGCACCACCGCAGAGCCGGCGCGACCAACATTTGCGCAATAACGTCGCGCGCGACACACAAATCACCGGGCGTGATGTCGCCGTAGGTGAGGCGGCCGGGAGGCCGCACTCGAACTCGAACTCGCGCTCGCGAGCGGCCGGCGCTGTGGGTTACACGGCTTCCATGCCGAATTGCCGCTTGGCGGGTGCCGCCGCGGGCGAGGCCATGTATTCCAGCAGCGCGCGACCCAACTCGGGCCGGCTGCAGCCGGGCGACACCCCGCCCGAAAATAAAGTAATGGTCTGAATCTCGGGCGGCAGCGGCCCGATGACCTTGATTCCGGGCAATGTCATGAGCTCGCTCAACTGCTGAAAGCCGAGCTCAACGGTGCCGTCCGCCACCAGCGAGCCGACCGGCTTGCCGGGCGGCGGCACGACGATCCGGCTGCGAATCTGTTCCAGAATGCCCCAGCGCTCGAACAGCTTTTCGAGATAAACACCGCTCGGGCCGGTTGAATAACTGAGCGTCTTCGCACTCAACACTGCCCGCTTCACTGCCTCCTCGGAGGCTACATCAGGCTGCGGCGCGCCCGCGCGTACGGCAATCGCCACGCCGGACTTCACGAGATCGATCCGGCTATCGGGCAGCAGGCTGCCTGCTGCGATCAGACTGTCGATCGCAGTGCTCGACAGCACCACCACGTCGACCGCCTCCCCTGCCCGCACACGCTTTGCGACATCGACGCCGCCCGCTGCTTCGGCCGCGACTCGCTGCCCCGAGGAGCGCTCGTATTGCGCGATCAGTTCGTTCAACAGTTCGCGGGTGGCCATCGAGGAGAGCAATTTCAGCGAGGTTGAGGACATGCGGAG
>DATBCZ010000479.1:0-2402 GCA_036270175.1 Steroidobacteraceae bacterium
TCGAAAATGACGATCCCGGAGTCGGGCCGCGACTGACTCTCACGCTTGGAAACGACGGTCGTGACGGCATGTATGGTGTCGCCGATGAGCACCGGGCGGGGGAACTTCACCTCTTCCCACCCGAGGTTGCCCAAGGTCGTACCGTAGGTCGTGTCATACACGGTGAGCCCGACGAGCAGCCCCAAGGTGAAGACGCTATTCACCACTCGCTCGCCGTAAGGCGTGGTCTTCGAGTACTCGGCGTCCAGATGCAGGGCGGCCGGATTCATGGTCAGTGCGCTGAAGAGGAGATTGTCGGTCTCGGTGACGGTGCGCCGCACCAGGTGCTCGAAACGTTGTCCGGCCTCGAATTGTTCGAAATAGAGTCCTGCCACGCTGTGCCCCTTTTGAGTGCAGATATTATAGCCCCGCTGTCACCGTCTCATAACCACCGGAGACACCTACACAACCACACGGTATTTAGAGCGTCCGGGGCGGCCGCATATAGTCCCCGGCTATGTACCGATATGATGACCTGGATCAGGCCTTCGTGAACGAGCGTGTCGCGGAATTCCGCGACCAGACGCGGCGTTTCCTCGCCGGCGAGCTCTCCGAAGATGAGTTCAAGGCCGTACGCCTCCGTAACGGCCTCTACATCCAGCGGCACGCGCCGATGCTACGCATCGCGATCCCGTATGGACTGCTGAGCTCGGGCCAGCTGCGCAAGCTGGGCGAGGTAGCCCGTCGCTACGACCGCAGCTACGGTCACTTCACGACCCGCCAGAATCTGCAGCTGAACTGGCCCAATCTCGCGGATGTTCCCGATATCCTGGAACATCTCGCTACGGTGCAGATGCATGCGATCCAGACGAGTGGCAATTGCATTCGCAATGTCACCGCCGATCACATGGCCGGGATCGCCAAGGACGAGGTCGATGACCCGCGTCCGTACTGCGAGATCCTGCGGCAGTGGTCGACGCACCACCCCGAATTCACCTACCTGCCGCGTAAGTTCAAGATCGCGGTCACCGGCTCGCCCGAGGACCGTGCGGCTTCCGAGGTCCACGATGTTGGTCTCCACCTGAAGCGCGACGCGCAGGGTCAGATCGGCTTCGAGGTCCTGGTCGGCGGTGGCCTGGGCCGCCAGCCCATCATCGGACAGGTGATCCGCGAATTTCTGCCGTTGCCGGACCTGCTCTCCTACCTGGAAGCGGTCCTGCGCGTCTACAACCGCTACGGACGGCGCGACAACATCCACAAGGCGCGCATCAAGGTGCTCGTCAAGTCGGTGGGCATCGAGCGCTTCCGCGAACAGGTCGAGGCGGAATGGGAAGCCGCGCGCGCCTACACGCCGCGACTCGAAGCGTCCGAAGTCGATCGCGTGCGCTCACACTTCGTGCCGCCCGCTTACGAAGACCTCCAGAACATCGACGCCGCGGCAGGCCGCACGCCGGAGTTCCAGGCCTGGTATCGATACAACACGCGTGAGCACAAGGTTCCCGGATACCGCGCGGTGTTCATTTCTCTGAAGCGCCATGGCGAAAACCCCGGCGACATCACTTCCGACCAGATGGACGCGGTGGCGGCGCTCGCCGACCGCTTCAGCTTTGGAATGATCCGGGTCTCGCACAACCAGAACCTGTTGCTCGGCGACGTGCGGCAGGACGACCTGCCCCTCGTCTGGCAGGAGCTGAGCGGCTTGGGCCTGGCGATGCCTAACATCGGCACGCTGACCGACATGATTGCCTGCCCCGGGTTGGATTTCTGCAGCCTCGCGAACGCGGGCACGCTGAATGTCGCGAAACAGATTCAACAGCGCTTCGATGACCTGGATTATCTCTACGACCTCGGCGACATCGAAATCAAGATGTCAGGTTGCATGAACGCCTGCGGGCACCACCATGTGGGCCATATCGGCATCCTGGGTGTCGATAAGCATGGGGAGGAGTGGTACCAGATTACGCTCGGTGGCTCGGTAAACGGGTTCACCGCGCTGGGGGAAGTCATCGGACCGTCGGTGCCGCAGAACGAAGTCGCGGCGACCATCGAGCGAATCGTGGAGGTCTATCGGGCCGCACGGCACGATGGCGAGCGGTTCGTGGATATGGTTCACCGAGTTGGCATCCAGCCGTTCAAGGAGCGGGCATATGCGACGCATTCTGAAGCGGCATGAAGTTGTAGCGGACGAGTGGCGCCTCTTTGGTGAGGAGCGTGCTGGTGCCACCGGGGCTGGAAGCTCCGCTGCTGGTGGTGCTGGCGCCGCCGCTGCTGGAGCTGCCGTTGATGACGGCTCTGACGCGGTAATAGTGCCGCTGGCCGAGCTGCGCAAGGACACGGCTGCCTGGCTGGCGCGGCCCGGACGCCTCGGCGTGCGACTCGCGCCTTCCGAGAGCGTCGAGAGCCTGTCTGACGTGTTGCCTCGC
>DATBCZ010000480.1:0-3455 GCA_036270175.1 Steroidobacteraceae bacterium
GGCTTCCCACGCAAGCGGCGCAGCAACTCCAGGCCGCGTGCCTTCGGGTCCTCGGGGCTCGAGCCGAACGATGCCGTGAACAACATGATGTCGCAATCGCGACCCGAGTCGGCCTCTAGCCAACGGTCGAACTCGGTCAGGTTGATTACGCTCAGGCTCGAGTCCGGGCAGAACACGCCCAGATGGTGGCCAAGCCATCGGCCGTACCGGACGTCGTCGTCGACGACCAGTAATCGGGGCGGTGTGGATGTGCGATGTGCTGTCACTTTTCTAGTGCGAAGCGTACGCGCACGCGCGCGCGTTGGTTGATAGGTTGGCCGTCCCGCAGGATGGGCCGGTACTTCCATTTACGAACGGCATCCGTTGCCGACTGCTCGAACGTGCCGGCCGGATCCGCCCCTATGACCGCGATGTCGCTGACAGACCCGTCTGTCAGCACCTTGAACTGCACGTCGACCCAGCCGCTCAAGGCGCGCTGCCGGGCCGCCGACGGGAATTCCGGTGTTACGTAGTGAGTTATCTCGAGCTCAGCGGCGGTCACGAATTCGCCGGCCTGCTTGGCGGCGTCCTGCGCCGCTTTGATGTCAGTGTTGACTGCGCTGATGCTAGCCGCATCGACTCCTGCCTCGTGGGCCTCAGCGAGCCAGCGTTGCGCGCCCGCGTAATCTTCGCGGTGGGCGGCGCTCTTCGCCTCGTCGAGGGTGCGCGCGGCAAACGCCTGGTGCGCGGCTTGCGTGGACGGATGCGCAGGGTCTGATTGAACGAGTTGGGCGAGGTAGAATTTCGCGCTGTCGGAAGCCGGATCCAACACCTTGCCCTGCGTGAGACGTTGGTTGAATAGAAGCGCCAGTCGCGCGAGCGCATCGGCCTTGGCCGCGGTACGCACCCGCTGGGATTCCTGGGTCAGGGCTTCGATATCGTCGGCTTTGACGCCGGCATCGGCCGCCACCTGGATCCAGTGCTCGCCCTGCTCGGCGTTGCCGGTCAGCAGCGCCTTGTGAGCCTCGCTGACGAGACGGTCGAGGAACTGCTGTTGAGTTTGTTTCACTTCGCTGTCGTTGGGCGCGAGCGCCCGGGCCGACTCGATGTAGAACTGCGCGTTGTCCTGCGCGGGCTCCACCAGGTCACCAGTGCGCATGCGCTCGTTGGCGCGACTGACGTAATCCCGGATCCGGTCACTGAGCTTTTTCTGCTCGAGTTCCTGCCGGGCCTCGGTCACGAGAGTCGAGTGCTGTCCCTCGCGCGTAGCGCCATCGAGAACCGACAGCGCCTGCTCGATATTGCCGCTCGAGGCTGCCTGGCGCGCCTGCGCCAGGGTGGCGCGCTCGCGCTCCTTGCCGATCTGCGCCATGAGAAAGGCCACGCGGACGTGCTCCGGTTTGATCGTCCGGGCCTGGTCGGTGAGCTTTTGCGCTGCGTCGAGATGTTGTGCCAGCAATTGTGCTTCGGCGGCCGACAACAGTCTGTCGATCACCTTCTCCACGCCGTTGGCCGCGCGTGAGTCTTTTGGATTCCGCTGCAATGCCTGGCGGTACAGGTCGGCAGCGTTCGCGCCCGGCGGACTCACCAGCGCGCCGCTCGCAAGCGCTTTCTCGGCTCGGGCCAACGAGTCCTCGAGTGCGGCGTCGCGTGGTTCGGCGGGCGCTGCCGTGTCGGCGACGGCAGGTGCGGAAACCTTCGGTGGCTGGCTGTCGGCTCTGTGCAGCAGCAACCAGCCGCCGAGCAGGCCGGTGGCGGCCAGGGCTGCGCCACCTAACACCAACATGTTGGCTCCGGTGCCCGGCCGCTCGCGGGCGGGCAGTGTGCCGGCCGTGACAGTAGCGGCGCTCGCCTGCTCTTCGCCGCGCCGGCGCCAGGCCGCATCGACAAACAGCCGCACCCGCTGCTCGGACACGGGCTTGTGGAGAAATCTGTAAACCGTGCCGTTGGTGATCTGTGTGGCGAGCGCGCTCTGATCGTCGACACTGCCGGCGACGATGAGGACCAGATCGGGGAACTGCGCCCGCAAGCGCTCGGCGAGCCGCTCGATCGGGCTGGCGACAGCGCTGGCGTCGAGAATGGCGACGCCCGTGCTCTCAGAGAGCAGATGCGAGGCGAAGTCGGATTCAGCGCTTACCGCGAAAACATCGTACTCAGAGCCGATTGACCGCAGTGTGTGTACGAGTGCCTCGTCCCGCGACAGGACGAGCAAACCCACGCTGGCGGGCGCGCGCTGGCGGGGCGCGGCGTTCGAGTCTGGAACGCCCTGCGCGCCGGCCGCCGGTACGCCGGCCGCCCGAAAGTCCTGAAGTGGAGAGCCGCTCGCCATTATGAATACCAAAGCCCGCCGGCGGGGACCAATCGGCCACCCGGTAGTCCCCCGACGATGCCGCAGACATAGGACATTTGTCGCCACCGGACGACGTATTTTGTGAAACTCGTCATCTTGTCGCGGCTCTACCTGCGATGCGGTGCTGCCAAACACCGTAGTGGATGGTCGCAATCAATTATGTGAATCGCAACCGTGTGGCAGCCCTCGAATCGCGGCTAACAAAACTCGCTGAAAACAAACGCAACGCAGTTCACACAACGCACCAACAGCGTGCGCAGTAATCGCGAATCCTCGCGTCAGTTTGGTGCCGTCAGGGATGGTGTCTGCTAATGGCGTCAGTCGCGCTAGCGGGCGATATACGCGGCCCGTCCTGGGCGTCCCGCCTACGCGGCCCGAGCTTGGCGCCCCCATCAATCCCGAGGCAACAGAAATCGGGTCCCATTGGAAGACAACACCGCGCCCTCCGGCGTGATGCTCTCGACATGCACGCCTTCGCGCAGGTTGTCGCCTTCATGAAGCTTCTGCATGTTAATCATGACGAAGCGCTCCTGCGGTTTGGCCGCGAACACGTGCAGGTCGAGGCGCAATTCCGGAAGGTGCGCCCCGGGTGCGACCGCCGCGTCCTGGTACAACGGCACGCCGCTCGAAGTACCCCGGGAGACGTGGTTGCCGAACCCGGCCGGCGGGGGTGCATCGGTGGCTGGTGCGTAGTCGTCAGGGTTCAATTGCCCCGTGGAGCCGTCCGCCTGCCCACTACCGCCATTGCCAGGGTAGGCAGGTGGCGGCTGGGTCATCCCGGCCGTCTGTGCCACAGGCGATGTAGGAGCCGTCCCCGCGACCTGGACGGTACCCGGCCCCTGAGCCACGCTTTGACCCTGCTGGGCGCCTTGTGGGCCGGCTGGCGCGCCATAAGGCTGGGTCGACCCCGGGCCCCCGCCTGGATATGACTGGGCCGACCCCGGAGCCCCGCCAGGATAGGTCTGGCTAGACCCCGCGCCTGAATATGGCTGACCCGACCCGGGTGAGGTGCCCGGATAAGACCCCGGCCCCCCTCCTGCAGACGGCTGGTTGCCTGTCGACTGGCCTGCCCCCGCATAACCTGCTGACGCCTGCCCCGAGTACGCCGACGCGCCCCCTCCTGGGG
>DATBCZ010000481.1:0-9957 GCA_036270175.1 Steroidobacteraceae bacterium
GACCGACGATGGGTGCAGGCCGTTTCCAGCACTCTGCGCCACGGGCCAATCGCCGTTGGTAATCGGGTGGACCAACGTCCCGTCGGCGTTATAGAGGTAAAGGTGATGGAAGCCGGTGCGCTCGGATCCCCAGATGAAATCACCGTTCTTCAGTGGAGTGAGATCACTGTTGAGGTTGATCCACGGCGCCTGGTGTTCGGTGATCAACACTCGCGCCACGCCGGTTGCCGGGTCGACGGCGAGGAGTTCGAGCGTGGTTTGATCGCGACTTTCGCGCTGCACGTAGAGAGTTTTACCGTCTTTGGCCCAGTCGACGCGTGCCAGGTAGACATCAGTGTTGGAGCCGAAGTCGACCTTCACCCGGGGCCCGCCCGTGAGGGGCGCTACATATAACTCAACGACAGCGTTCGGTCGCCCGGCGCGGGGATAACGCTTGCTCAAGACAGTGGTGCCGTCGGCACCAATCTCGGACAACGACAGCACATCGACGGGCGCCTCGTCCACGCGAGCGAAGGCGATTCGCTGGTCGTCCGGCGAAGACCAGTAGCCGGTGAAGCGGTCCATCTCCTCCTGTGCAACGAATTCAGCCATGCCAAAGGAGATGGCATCGCGCCCCTCGGTGGTGATCGCCACGTCGCGGCCGCTTTTCACCTCCAGTGCGTGCAGGTTCTGGTCGCGCACGTAGGTCACGTAGCCACCCTTGGGGCTGATCTTCGCGTCCGTCGCGCCGCCCTCGGTGGCACCGACCTGCTTCACCGCGCCCGTTTTCGCGTTAGCAAGATAGAGGTTGCCGCCGGCGGGAATCAGGATTTGCGCGCCGACCTCGTCCCATTTGTAGTCGATGACCCCATGCTCGCCCGCAGTGCGTGCGCGCTCACGCCGGCTTTTCTCCACCTCGCTCAACACAGCGTCACGCGGCTCGACTTTGGCGCCGTCCACCAGCAGCTTTTCTTTCCCGCCCTTCACCGGCCGGGCCCAGAGATCGAACGTGGTTTGATCGGCCGGTTCGGGCTTCAGGTAGGTGACCCAGGCTCCGTCCGCCGATATCTGCACGCCGCGAGGAACAGGCCCGTTCAGTGCCGGCGCGGCGAACACGCGCGCGATAGGCAATTCGTCCGCGACAGCAGTGGTGCAGGCCAGTGCAAAGAACGCGACGGCGGGAAGAGATCTGATCATGGGACCCTCGTGTAACTCCCACCAACATGACGGACATCGCCGTCCTCAACGAGTTTATCCAGATGAGCCTGGAGAGATTTGGCGGCGATGGGATGCAGCGCTTGCGGGACATCGTTGTAGACGTGCGGCAGGAGCGTGGCGAGCGGCGCGGATCCACCCGCTTCGAGCAGGGCCTGGCGCACTTTGCTTTCCCGACGCAGTCGATGTTCGATGAGGCGCTCCGCCTCGGCATGCGGATCGTGTATCAGGTAACCGTGCCCCGGTGCCAGAACAGCGATCTCGAGCTCGAGCAGCCGCCGCAGGGACTGCAGGTACGCTCGCATATTCCCGTCAGGCGGCCCGATGACGACTGTCGAGCCCTGCATCACATGATCACCGGTGAACAGCATTCCGTTCTCGGGCAGCAGAAAGCAGAGATGGTTGGACGCGTGACCGGGAGTGTGTACGGCGCGCAACGAGAAGCCGTCGAGCTCGATCGCGTCGCCGTCAGCCAGAAACTGATCCAACACCAACTTGACGTTGTGTTCCGCGCCCGGCGGTGACGACCCCGTTCCCGCTTGCGTCATTGCGGCGATCTTTGCGCCCGTGGCTTTTTTCAGTGTCGCGGCGGACGAAGCGTGATCGAGATGGGTATGCGAGCACAGAATCCAACGAATCCGCCCCGCGCCTGCTTCGAGAATCGCCCGAACATGGGCGGCGTCCTCGGGGCCCGGATCGATGACCGCGAGTTCCCGCTCGCCGACGAGATAGGTATTGGTGCCGGGACCGGTCATGACTCCCGCATTCCGTGCAACGAGGCGGGTCACGTAGCGGTCGAGTTTCCCCGGCACCCCTGGCGATAGGTCTGGTTCGGCGCGAGTCATGTTACGGTATGCGGGTCAGCCCATTTCGAGTGTGCAGTATGACATCCGAATCCGATTACGCGAGCATGCTTGCCGTGGCTCTCCAGGAAGCCCGGGCCGGGATGGCGGAGGGCGGCATTCCGATCGGTGCCGCGCTGTTTCACCGTACAGGCCGGCTGCTGGGAAGTGGCCACAACCGTCGTGTGCAGGAGGGCGATCCGTCCGTGCACGGTGAGACCGACGCGTTCCGCAAGGCCGGACGGCAACGGAATTACCGGGACACCATCATGGTCACGACCCTGGCACCGTGCTGGTATTGCAGCGGCCTGATTGTGCAGTTCCAGATTGGCGCCGTCGTCGTCGGCGAGTCGCGCACCTTCCGTGGCGGCATCGACTGGCTGCGGGAGCGGGGAATCGAAGTGATCGACCTCGACTCCCCCGAGTGCGCGCAATTGCTCGAGAGCTTCATTACGAAGCACCCCGAGGTGTGGAACGAAGATATCGGCGAGCCGTAAGGGCCCTCGAGTCGTTACCCGGCGTGGCGAGCGACTCCGTCAGGCCTCCGAGCCGGCCACTGCGACCACACGAGAGTTCCGCGCCGCACGCCTTCCCGCCACCGCCTTCGCGAGGCGATCCAACACCTTCACCGAGGCGTCCCAGTCGATACAGGCATCCGTAATGCTCTGTCCGTACACGAGCGGCTTGCCGGGGACGAGGTCCTGGCGGCCAGCGACCAGGTGACTTTCAACCATCAGGCCACCGATGCGGCCGTCGCCGGCTTCGATCTGTTGGGCGATGGCGTCGGCCACGCCCGGTTGGTTCTCGTAACGCTTGCTGCTGTTGCCGTGACTGACATCGATCATCATGCATGTCGACAGCCCGGTCGCGGCGCCGACCTTCCAGGCCGCATCGACACTGGCGGCGTCATAGTTCGGCGCTTTGCCGCCGCGCAGGATGATGTGACAGTCTGAATTGCCGGACGTGGTGGCGATGGCGCTGCGACCCTGTTTGGTGACGGCCAGGAAATGGTGGGTTTGCGCCGCGGCCTGTACTGCGTCCACCGCGATCTTCACATTGCCGTCGGTGCCGTTTTTGAATCCCACAGGACAGGACAGCCCCGAAGCGAGTTCGCGATGCACCTGGCTCTCCGTCGTGCGTGCGCCAATCGCGCCCCAGGCCACGAAATCCGCGATGTACTGCGGTGTGATCATGTCGAGGAACTCGCAGCCCGCCGGCAGTCCGAGCCGGTTGATGTCGAGCAGCAGGCCGCGGGCCAGCCGCAGCCCCTGGTTGATCCGGAAGCTGCCGTCGAGATCGGGGTCGTTGATCAAACCTTTCCAACCTACGGTGGTGCGCGGCTTCTCGAAGTAGACACGCATGATGATCTCGAGGGAGTCCTTGAGTCGCTCGCGTTGTTCCGCGAGGCGCCCGGCATACTCCAGCGCCGAGGCGGTATCGTGAATCGAGCACGGCCCGATCACTACCGCCAGCCGGTCGTCCTGGCCGTGAAGGATTCGATGCAAGGACTGTCTCGCCGCGGTGACCGTGGCTGAGATCTGCGGGGTGCACGGGTGCTCACGCATCAGGTCCTCGGGAGTGGTGAGCTCCCGGATGTCGCGGATACGTAAGTCATCGGTACGCATATTCACGTTGTCGGCTCCGGTTCGTGCGGGCCACTGGCGAAAAAAAACCGCCAGGGGTCTGGCGGTTTTTTCGGGATCTGTTTGCTGTTCGTTCAGCCGGGTGCAGTCCGTCTACCGCCAATGTGATTTGGCCAGTAAAAGTAAGCAAAGCGGTAGCTGCGAGCAGTGAAGTTCATACATTGAGAGTAATAGCACAGACTCCAAACCCGTGACAAGTAGTCCGTCTGACAGCCCCCTAGCGGGCCAGCTCCTGCAGCACATAAGTGGCCACATCCGTCACATTTTGTTCATTGATGAGGCTGGGGTACAAGGCCGGCATCGGCGCCTTGGGGTTCTTGATGAAGGCAATGGTGTCAGCCAGGTTGCGGCGTTTTTTGAGCGTACTCAACTCGTGACCCGTGACCAGGTCCCCCTCCGGGCCGTGGCAGGAGGTGCAGATCTGTGAGTACAACTTGCGACCCTGGCCGGCTGCTGTGGCTGAAGCTGCCGGTTGCGCGCTCGGAGCCGCTCCGCCCCCCAAAGCCATAATCACGACGCTCGGTATACCCAATGCGCCAAAAGCGCTGCGGGACACATTGCCCGACGCTATCGCGACGTACTGCCGCCCACCGGCCTCGTAGGTCACAACGCCCCCCGCCAACGCGCCGCCCGTTTGGGTCTTATAAACGAGCTCGCCGGTTTTGCTATCGAACACGAGGAAGTTGCCGTTGAGGTCGCCGGTGAGCGTGACTCCACCGGCGGTCGGTGTCACCCCGGCCACCACGGGCTTTTCCGTGTGATATCGCCAGCGGACCGTCCCGGTTTCGCTGTCCACCGCCGTCACCCAGCCGGTGCTCGGGCCGTCGGGCTCGACCGTGCCGCCGAAACTCGCCGCGGCGGGTGAGTACTTCGTAGTCCCCGATTTCACGATGAAGCACACATCGACCGCTCCGGTGATCAGTGTGTTATTGAGACGATCGAAAGCCGGCCCATTCCACTCGACCCCTCCCGCGTAGCCGGGGCAGATCCTCACACCCGACGCCGTCGCGCCGTCGGGGCGGGCTTCGATAGTCGTCACAGGTGTGTGAAAGATTTCCTCATGGGTGTCCCGGTCGAGTCCCCTGACATACCCGTCCTTGCCGGCGAAGGCCAGCACGTCACGGACCTGGCTGTCCCGATACAGGACGGGCGCCGCGGCGATGTCTTTATCCTCCCAGTCCGCGGGGGTGACCTGGTGCCACCACTTCAATGCGCCGGTACGGGCATCGAGCACCACGATCGAGTCGGTGAACAGGTTGCTCCCGGGGCGATAAGCCTTATCGATGTCCGGCCACGGGTTGCCGACCGGGACGAACAATTCGCCGCTCGAGACATCGAGTGTCATGGAGCCCCAGATCCCGCCGCCGCCTGTCTTGGCCGACTTGGGCCGCTTCCACGTGTCCGCTCCCAACTCTTTGCCGCCGGGTATGGTGTTGAATCGCCACAGCTCGCGGCCCGTCTGCGCGTCATAAGCCATGACACGGCCGCGGGCCCCCAGCTCGCTTCCGCTGATCCCCATGTACACCACGCCAGCCCAGGCGAGTGGTACTCCGGTCGCGCCTTCGCCCAGCCGTGGCGACCCGATGATGCTCTTCCAAAGCAATTTACCTGTGGCCGCATCGAGCGCAATCAGGCGCGCATCTCCGGTTCCGCGGAACACGCGTCCGTCGAGGACTGCCAACCCACGGTTGGAGGGTGACGCGCGCTCTTCGTCCGGCACGTAGCTGAACTTCCAACGCAAGGCGCAAGTTGCCGCGTCCATTGCAACAGTCTCGAGTCCCGTGTTGGTGTAGATCACACCGTCAACGACGACCAGCCCGGCGTGAAACGTGGTCGGCCCGTCAATCTGCAGCCGGCAGACTTCACGCAGTTGTGCGGCGTTGGCCGGCGTGATTTCTTTCAGAGGCGAGAATCGCTGGCCGTCGAGATGATTGTTGACTGACAGCCACTGCGACCCAGGGGTCGGGTTTTGCGCGCGTGCCTGTGGAGCCGCGACAGAGGCGCAGGCGGTGAGCAGGTACGCAATCCCACGGGTGAGTATTTTCATGGTTCTTCCGGCATTATAGACACCTATGATTTACTCGTTCTTGCAGCACATCAAGCTGCTGACGTCGATAGTCGCCGGTGTCGTGCTGTTTTTTGTGTTGCCTGTCCATTTCAGCGTCTTGGCCCGTGTGCTGGTGAGCTGGAACGGCGGCGCCATCCTCTTCCTGGTGTGGGTGTTCGTCTGGATGAGCGGCTGCAGCGCCGAGCAGCTCTATATGAAGTACAAGGAAGAGGACGAGACCGCGGCTCTCATCCTGGTCGTCGTGACCTGCGCGGCACTCCTGAGCCTGGTCGCAATCATCTTGTTACTATCGACCGTCAGGCAGGTTGCGGGCACCGAGCGAGCCCTGCACATAGGTCTTGCCGCCTTGACCGTGGTGACCTCCTGGCTGCTCGTGCCGACCATGTTCACTCTTCACTACGCGGATGCGTTTTACAGTGCCAGCGACGACGACCGGCCGCTCTTGTTTCCGCAGACGCTGCGCCCGGTGTTCTGGGATTTCGCTTATTTTTCCTTCACCATAGCCGCCGCCTGCCAGACGGCCGACGTCTCGACCGCCAACACGGCGATCCGCAAAACGGTACTGGCCCACAGTGTGATTGCGTTCATATTTAACGCCTCCATCCTGGGCTTCGCGGTCAACATCAGTGCCGGTTTGTTGTCCGGCTAGGCTAGAATGGCGCCGCGCGCCCTGGTGTTGGATTTGGATATACCGGTTGAGTGTAACTATGACGACTGCCTCGATGCCCCTTTTTTATAATAGTGTGGTGGCCCTCGATCGCAAGGCGCACGAGCGGCTCAGAATCACCCCGCCCAACGAATTTTCGTTCGCCGCGGCCACGGCACTCGTGCCGGTGCTGACGGGGGAGTTTGGACTGATCGCCCGTGAGTACGCGCTCGTTTTCATGGGAGCCGGCGCCAAGGAAGTCGTGCCCGTAGCCCTGACAGGTATGCCCCAGGGCAAGAACCTCTTCGTGCGGGCTGACGGATCGTGGGATGCCCGCTACGTGCCCGCGTACGCGCGCCGCTACCCCTTCGTATTCGCCGAGACCGGTCCCGAGCAGTTCACGGTTTGTATCGACCCGGGCTCCAAATTCTTCAGCGAGGAGGTGGGCAAGCCGCTGTTCGAGAACGGCGAGCCGAGCCCCTTATTGCAGGAAACGGTTAGATTGCTGGCCGACTATCACCGCCTGATGAGCCAGACCAAGCTCTTCATGGAGAAGTTGATGGCGGCGGATCTGTTGATGGACGCCAACGCCAAGGCCGACCTGCCTGACGGACGCAGCTTCACCTGGCGAGGCTTCTGGGTCGTCGACGAGGCCCGCTTTCGCGCGCTACCCGAAGCCACGTTGAAGGAATGGTTTGCCGGCGGCGAGCTGGGTCTCATCTACGCGCACTTGATGTCCCTGAGCAATCTCGCAGATCTGCTTCGGCGGCATCACAACCCCGTGGCATGAGCTCCGCAGCCTCATTGGGGCAGCCATGGTCGCAAGGCTGAGACCCGATGAAGCCGGCACACGCGGCGCGCGGCGGATCGCGCGTCATCGGGTTGAATCCGCTTTGGAGATTTTGGGTCGGAAGAGTCCCACCGGCCCAGCCGTGCACGCGGCCCGCAAGGAGCTGAAGAAAGCCCGGGCCACACTGCGGCTGCTGCGCGATGCTCTGGGGACTTCCACCTATAAGAAGGAAAACGCGGCGCTTCGGGACGCCGCCCGACCGCTCAGCGAGCTGCGCGATGGGCAGGTGCTGCTCGACGCTTTCAGTTCAGTGGTTGAGCATCGCGGCGCGCCGACTTCGCGATGGCCGCTCGAGAAGTTCGAGCGTGAACTCAACCGCCGCCGCGGGGAGCTGCGTGAAAGCATTCTCAAGCAGCCGGGATCTCTGGAAGGAGCGCGCAAGATCTTGCGGGCCGCGCGCTCGCGCTCGCAGCACTGGCACGTCGGCCGGCACGGTTGGTCTGTGCTCGGGCCGGGACTGAAGCGCACTTATTCACAAGGGCGGCGCGCTTTCGCGCGAGCGCAGAACCGCGGCGGAGACGAGTGCCTGCATGAGTGGCGCAAGCAGACGCAATACCTGCGCAATCAGCTGCTGCTCTTCGAACCGTTGGGATCCGGGCGGCTCGCCAGTCTCATGCACAAAACTCGTGAGCTGGCGGAATATCTGGGCGACGATCATGACCTGGCGGTTTTGAACGAGCGTGCGCTGGCCGCGCGCGAAGATTTTCCGAGCGCGACGACGCACCGTGCATTTATGGCGCTGATCGAGCGGCGGCGCGCGAAGTTACAGGACAAAGCGCTGCGGGTAGGCCGGCAGATTTACGAGGAGCCTCCTGCAGCATTCACGGCTCGGCTCGGCCACTCCTGGCGGAACTGGCGCCATTCCTGAAGCCGCCGCCCCTCAGCGCAAGAACGCCTCGTACGGGCGGCTGAAATAACTGAGCACGTGCGCCGGCATCACCGCATGCGACCCACCCGCATCGAGTTGTGAAGCGAAGCAGCGGATCGCGCGCGACTTTGCCATCTGTGCCTCCGCATTCAACTCGAAGCGCACAAACTCTCTGTCCTGCCAGGCGCCGGGCGAGGAGTGATGCCATGCCCAGATGGGATAGCGGAGCACGCTCATGTTGCGTCGTTGGCCAAGGGTCATGCAGATGCGCGCCACCGATTCGTGATCGGGGTGCCCATCCTGCTCGAAAGGGGCGATCAGAGTTGCACCGGTGGGTAGCCGGGTTTTGATGGCGCGCTCGAGTGCGGACTCATGCGAAACCACATTGCCATCGGGCATTCCCAAGCGATGCCATTGAATGTAACGACCCGACAGGCAGCTCAACGCCGCGCGTAGCTCACGCCGACGGACCGCTCCTGGATGCGCAAGATCGGTGCGGGCACCTTCGCCGTCGGTAACCGTTATCACGGCCACCTCACGTCCCGCGCGACAGCAACTATGAATGAGGCCGCCAGCACCGAAGGTCTCGTCATCCGGATGAGCGGCGACCACCACTACCGGTCCCTCCGGCGGCGTCCACGCGGGTGCATTGGCCAGTTCTACCTGCCAGTAGCTTTCGGGAGTGCCTAGGTCACGCGAGTCGAATACACGAGGGCTGCAAAGCGGGATTCCGTTGTAGTTGAACACCAAGCGTCTACCTATGGCCGTATCGATGAGATTGAACGTAATCTCGCCTGCGCCGCGCGCGCCGTCAATCGGCGAAAACCGACGCCACGCGTAGGACGATGGCTGCAGTCGAGCTTGGCGCTCGTGGGAGTCCTCCTACAGCAGATTGTCCGCATGGCGCTTGTTATCCTGCAGCCATGCGCGGATGCTAGGCCTCATGAACTGCATAACAAATAACAAGGGGTGGGGACCATGCAGCGGCGGACGGGGTTCCGCTTAACCGGCGGAGTTGCCTTTATCGCTGCCATGGCAGGCGCTGCCGTGGCGCCTGCGGCGATGGCCGCCCCTCCGACGGGTCCGACTCCTTCGCCTCGAACGCACGGGTTTATGTTATATCTCAGCCAGCCCATCGGGGGGGGTGGCAGCAGCGACTCGATGCGCCCGAAGTTTGGTTTTCGGATCGAGCAGATTCACATGGCGGGAAATTCGGGGGCCCCCGACGCAGGCGACCCGATGCAGCATCGCGCCCTGGTAGGGTGGCAGATGGATGGATTCCGCGGCATTCGTGCTTCCGACATGAAAATCGAGCTCGGCAGCCACATGACATATGACGTCACGCATGGTGCGTTTGGAATGTCGAGGACATCCGGCGCGTCCGGGTCGCGGCCGGCGGTGGTGACCAGCCGCACGGAAGCTGCCACGACGTCGAAGCCGTTCTCGCCGCGCCTGTTTGAACCGAGCCCTGCCGCCAGAGAGCCGTTCCGGCAAACCAACGAGTCTGTCTCGATGGCTCACGAAATCGCGGCGGCTGCGATCGGCAGGCTGGCGCGACCGGCCGTGACACCGCAAAGAACTGGCGCCGTGCCGCGTCCGTCCTCCATGCGCGAGACCAATTAGGCTTCCTCCAGGTTAAGGGCTGACTGGTCCGGGCCCATTGTCGCGCGCCGTGTCGTCCGCCGGCGCCTGTCCGGCGTCGAGCAACTCCGAGATGATGCGGGTTTGTGTGCGGGCATTGCGCTCGATGACTTCGAGGCCGTGGAGCATCTGCTCCGGCGGATTTTGCGCACGCAACACCTGCGCCCAACCGATGATGGTACTCAGCGGCGTACGCAGGTCGTGC
>DATBCZ010000482.1:0-4505 GCA_036270175.1 Steroidobacteraceae bacterium
GGCTACCGCTCCGGTAGTCACTACACGACAATCCAGGCGCTCGAGCCGTTTCTGGGTCGCGATGACATCAAACTGAAGTTCGGCGGCATGCCCTGGGCGCGTGTCGATGCCGCGTTGGACGGCGACGTTCAGGCGACGACCGTATGGGGGCCGGCGCTGTACGTTTGCGAGCAACTCGGGATGCGCAAGATCGTGGATGCCTCGTTCATGGGCGCATTCATGATTCCGCCTCTTACGCCTGTTGAGGATATCGAGCGTTACTTTCGCGCCCTGAAGCGCGCGCAGCTCGATATCGATCTTGCGCCGGAGCAGTACAAACCTCTGTTCGCGAAGGAGCTACCGCCGCGCTACCTCGACCGCGTCGATGTGCGCCTGTTCGGACCTGGCGAGCGCGTGGTATTTCTGCCTTACTCGCGCGAGAGTTTCGAGTCGACACAACGTTGGATTCACGAGCGCGATATTTTCGAGAGCGCGGGCGCGAGCGATTATCGAGCCGCCGTCATCATGTCCGAAGGCTCCGGTTAAATCGACGCGTCAATGTCGACCGGCTTTCCCGAGCGGGCGCTGCGCAACAGTGCTTCCAGAGTCAACATGATGTCGAGCGACTCCCCCGGTGTTGCTCCGTTCCAGTGTTCGGGACCTAGACGTACGAGGCGCTCGAAAGACTCCGCTTCGCCGAGGAAGCCGTTCGTGGTGGGGACTTCCAGGGTCTCCACGGAGGCGTCCCAACCCTTGCCACGCTGCAGGCGGAGGATCGGCGGCGCGGCCGGCGATGGGTTGTTGTAGAAGGTGGTTTGCAGGATACCTTCGGTTCCGGCTATGAGAGCTTGCCGGTGCACGGCGGTATCGAAGCTGCAACTGATCTGGGCCAGGAGGCCGCCCGGGAATTCAATCGTTGCGACCAGCGTACGATCCACGCCAGTGGCGGTCCACTTCGCCAAAGCGCTCACTCGCGATGGACCCTCCTTCGCTACCATCCGCGCCAGGCTGACAGGATAGGAGCCAACGTCCATCAAGGCGCCACCGGCCAGCGAGGGATCCAAGCGGATGTTCACCGCGTCCTTCAGGGTGAAACCGAAGCTCGCCTGTATGAGTTGCACGCGACCCACCGCACCCTCGTCTAAGAGCTCACGTAGCTTCAATGTCTGCGGTTGCGCGCGATAGGGATAGCCTTCGACGAGATGGACGCCATTGCGTTTAGCCGCTTCAAACATAGCGCGCGCTTCGGAGGCGGATGCGGCCAATGGCTTCTCGCATAGGACGTGCTTACCGGCCTCGACGGCACGAATCGACCATTCGGCGTGGAGGCTGTTCGGCAGCGGGTTGTAGACCGCGTCGATCCCAGGATCGGCGAGCAACGCGTCGTACGAATCGTGAACTCCAGGAATTCCCACTTCGGCGGCAAAGCGCTTTGCCTTGGCGGCATCGCGGCTCGCGACCGCTACTACCTTGACCGTCGCTGACGGCTGCACGCCTTTGACGAAAGAGCGCCCAATGTTCGCGGTGCTGAGAATTCCGACCCGCAGTGGCGGCGAAGAGGGTGTCATGAGGTGTTACTCCCGGGAATTGCGCCTGGATCCTCGAGCTTCAGTCGTCTATTTTCTCATGGGTCGCAGTGGCGCCGCGACGCCAATAACCGGCGGCCTTCACCCATTGTTTGTTGGCGGAACGCTCGGTCAGCAGAAACTGACGCACGGCGCGCGCAACTTGGGTCTCGCCTGCCACCCAGGCGAAATAGTCTCCAGCGGGGAAATTGACGGATCGCAGGCGTTGCAGGAGTAGGGTGGGATCGCCGGCCGGCTCGCCTTTACGGTGCACCCAGATGACCTCGAAGGGCGCCGCGCTCGCGAATTTCTGCTCCTCGGCGGGTCCATCGACCTCAGCCACGACGAGTGCGCGGGTGTCGCCGGGAAGCTCTTCCAGGCGCCGCCCGATGGCGGGCAGTGCTGTCTCGTCTCCCACGAGGAGATGCCAATCGAACTGTGTTGGAATGATGAACGAGCCGCGCGGTCCGCCGACTCCCAGAGGCTGTCCGGGTGTTACCTGGGCCGCCCACGTTGTGGCCGGACCGGCTTCGTGGATCACGAAATCGAGATGTAGAACGCCGGTGGCCGCGTCGTAGTGACGCGGTGTGTAGTCTCGTAGTGCGGGCCTCGGCGCACCTTCGGGATAAACGGGCCCATCCGGGCCCATCGTGGGCATTACGAGCTCACCGCTGCCCGAAGGAGGGAAGAACACTTTGACGTGGTCGTCAAATCCCATCGAGAGGAAGCCGGCCAGCTCATCACCGCCGACCGTGACTCGAATCATCTTCGGTGTCAGGTGTTGGACCTCGCGAACGATCAGGCGGCGCAGCCGGGTTTCGTGGCGCACGCGACGGACTTCGGGACGGATTGTCACGGCTTGCGCTCCGCGGATCTGCCACTGGAAATGGCCTCCACCGCCTGGTCGAGGATCGTGCGTACACGGGTGGCTTCCGTCTCGGTCCATTCGCCGGGGCGTAACAACAGCGCGTGTTTCAATGTATGCATCGCCTGATGTACGGATTCCGGCCAGGCTCGGCCCGACATGTGACGTGCGGCCAGCCCCATTCGGGCTATGACTCCGTCCAGCGTAGCCCGGTTGTCGTCGAGAAAGGCACGGCCCTGATCGGTGATTTCAAACAGCTTGCGCGCACCGTCCGATGCCGAGGCGCGGACCTGCTCCAGTTCCTCGAGCAGGGTGAGGGTGGGATAGATAGAGCCGGGACTGGGGGAGTAGGCGCCGCCGAATTTCTGCTCGATCTCTTTTATGAGCTCGTAGCCGTGCCGGGGTTTCTCGGCGATGAGGGCCAGCAGCATCAGGCGCAGATCGCCCGGCCCGAAGATTCGGCCGCCGCCACCGCCCCGCCCGAAGCCGCCGCGTCCACGGGACCAGTCGCCGTGTGAATCGTCCGGACCATGCCCGTGGCCGTGCCCGTGGTGGCCGCCGCGGCCTGCGCGCCGCATCGAAACCTCGCCGTGCCCGAATTCGTGGGCAAAGCGGTGAAAAAGTCGTTTAGGAAACATTCTGGAACTCGCGCTTTGATTGAGAACGCGAGTAACGATATATCGTTTGAGAGTATCGTTCAATATGAATCGTACGATAGCTCAGAATGGCTGCATGGTGGTCGGCGGTGGCTGGTAGGCCGAGAGGGCGCCCGGACCGGGGTGGCGCCCGGACCGGGGTGGCGCCCGGACCGAGGTGGTGCCCGGACCGAGGTGGTGCTGGGACCGAGGTGGTGCTGGGACGGGTGATTCCGGGACGGGCCGCGCCCGGCGCCGCGCCGCCGCATTCTGTGGCAGCGCCAGCGCCAGGCCTCTTCGTCTACTACGGGTGCAGATCCCTCAACCCGCCGCCCAGCGCTGCGGCGGCGCAGGCGATGAAGGCTCCGATCATCATAGACAGCGCGGTGAAGATCGAAGCTGCCGCACTCGCCTTGCGCGCAGCATCGGCTGCTTGTCGCGCCTTCGTCTCGGCGGCCTGTACTTGTGCGATCGTGTCGTCAACTCGCTTCTGTGCGTCGGTGTCAGATATGCCGGTTCGCGCCGCGACCAACTGCGCGAGGTAGGCGCGGTCCGCGGCGGGGACGTCACCTGAAGTGAGGCTCTGCGCAAGGATGCGTGTCGTCTCGGCACGCGCGTCGGCGTTGGAGTTTGCGGAGTTGGCGTTCGGCTGTGCGGGCCTGAACAACGTGTCGATGTTGTAAGCACTAATGGCGCCTGTAGGAGATAACGTCCCTGCGGACGCACCCGAGTTGGCGCCGCCGCCTGACGAGCTACCGCCGGCCCCCGAGTTGGCTGCTCCCGAGTCAGTCATAGCTGAGCCAGCCGCGGCAGCGCCGCCGCTCGCTGCTGCGCCAGTCGCTACCATCGCCGCGCCGTGCGCGCCCGCGCCAACCAGCGAGGCCGTTGCCGACGCCAGGAGCGTCGCGACGAGCACAGTGGAAAGAGCCCACATGATGAACCCGTGCGCAGTGTCCCTGAAGAACACCTCGTGAGTGTGCGTCCCGACCCACTTCGTTCGCAGTCGACCGGTGACGTAGCCGCCGAGTCCTGAAGCCACCCACTGCACGACGATGAGTCCGATCGCCGTCATCACCGAAAATGTTGTCAGCGAGACGCCGCTGTTAGGCCAGGGCGATACCGAAGCGAGGCCCAGGCCCGAGGCCAGTGCCAACAGAATCAGCGAGACCGCGGCCGCCACAACAGCGCCAGCGATGATCGCCGCCCATGACACGGCGGACTTGGTTGCTTCAACGGTTGGAGCGTCACTGGCGGCGTAAGTCGCCAGGCGCTCTGTAGCAAGTCTATCCATAAGATGACTCCGAGAGCCGCGGCTCAGTGCCAGATGAGGGCAAGCAGGATGATGACCGGGATCGGCACACCCAACAGCCACAACAATATTCCACGACCCATCATTTCCCCCTCTCACCGTTTTGGTGAGTTGTATCCACGTATGAGTTCATAACGTGGCGCCTAAGCGAA
>DATBCZ010000483.1:0-19163 GCA_036270175.1 Steroidobacteraceae bacterium
CTCCCGGTGAACCTGAGTTCCCAACACGACGTCGCAAAACCGCAGACCGGGCGCGCGCCAGGGCGCGACCCGTCCGCGGCGGAGTGCCGGGAAGCGGTCAGGTTGGAAGGGTCCAGTGGCTCAGGCGATTGATCCTGCCGCCATCAATTTGAGCGGCAGAGCGGATCGGGTCGCAGGCTGTCGGCACACCGCCAAAGTCACGTGCAGCCGCGTCGAGTACTCCCTTGCTGAATATTTGCTGGGAGCGGTGCCGGCGGCCCGGCAGTAGTGCGATGGTGTTGATTGCTGCGATCACGCCGGAAGGATAGCAATCCATGTGCCGGACCCCGCACGAAGTCGCAAGACAACGACGCCGGGCCGGGCGGCTTCCCGCGGGACGGTCTCGCGACCGTCCCGTCTCACCTCAAGAACCGGCGGAACGAGCAAGCAGCAGCCCGGCAAAGCTGGCAGAGTCTGGATTTCCACGCGCAACGCCGGGCTTGCCACAGGGGCGGTTATGAGTGCGACTTTCGATGCGATCGTTATTGGGGCTGGCCAGGCGGGGCCTCCGCTGGTGGGGCGACTTGCTGCATCGGGCATGACCGTGGCCGTGGTCGAGCGCCATCTGTTCGGCGGTACTTGTGTCAATACCGGATGTACGCCGACTAAAACGCTCGTGGCCAGCGCGGAGGTCGCGCACCAAGCCAGGCGAGCTGCGGAATACGGCGTGAAAATTGACGGCGGGATATCCGTCGATATGCGCGCCGTGAAAGCGCGCAAAGACAAGATTGTCGCAACTTCCCGTGATGGCATCGAGATCTGGCTGGGCACCCTGAAAGGCTGCAGGGTCTTCAAGGGGCATGCGCGCTTCGAGTCGGCGCAGGAAGTGCGTGTCGGCGACGACGTGCTGCGCGCGAAGCAGATTTTCCTCAATGTTGGGGGCCGCGCTGTACTGCCTGACCTGCCGGGCGTCGGTCGGGTGCCAACTCTGAACAACACCTCGATTCTCGAGTTGGACATTGTCCCGCGGCACCTGATCGTCGTCGGGGGCAGCTATGTCGGACTCGAGTTCGCGCAGATGTATCGCCGTTTCGGTAGCGCCGTGACGGTGATCGAAAAAGGTCCCCGGCTCGTCGCGCGTGAAGACGAAGACGTGTCGACGGGGATCGAAGCGATATTGGCCGCTGAAGGGATTGCGGTTCGCACCAGCGCGGAATGCATTCACTTCGACAAACGTGGTGACCAGATCGTCGCGGGAGTTGAATGCACTACCGGTGATCCGGAAGTCCTGGGCTCCCACGTACTGCTGGCAGTGGGGCGGCGGCCTAACACCGATGACCTCGGGCTCGACCGCGCCGGCGTCGCCGTTGATGCTCGCGGCTATATCGAGGTGGACGACAAGTTGCAAACCAACGTCCCGGGCATCTGGGCTCTTGGAGACTGTAACGGCAGAGGCGCTTTCACTCACACGGCCTACAACGATTTCGAGATCATCGCTGGCAATCTGCTCGACGGCGAAAACCGCCGCGTAACCGACCGTATTCTCTGTTATGGCCTGTTCGTCGATCCGCCGTTAGGGCGCGTCGGCATGACCGAGAAGGAAGCGCGCGCCAGCGGGCGCAAGATCCGGGTGGGGAATCGCCCGATGACCCGCGTGCACCGGGCGGTCGAAAAGGGAGAATCGCAGGGTTTCATGAAGGTGGTCGTGGATGCCGACACCCGTGAAATCCTCGGCGCCGCCATTCTCGGCGTCGGCGGCGACGAGGCCGTACATGGCATCCTGGACACGATGGCCGCGAAGGCGCCGTTTACGACGCTACAACATGCCATGCATATCCATCCGACGGTTTCGGAGTTGATTCCGACGATTTTGGGAGAGTTGGTGCCTTGAGGACCGCTGCCGGGCGCGCTGCTACAACGCGTCCGAAATATCCTGCAGTAGTCCACTGTCCTGCGGCTTCGTCGGCGGCGGGTAGCGCTTCAATACCTTGCCGTCGCGACCGATAAGGAATTTCTCGAAGTTCCACTCGATGTCGCCTGCGAAACCGTTTTCGGGCGCGGTCAGGAAGGCATACAACGGATGGCGGCCCTTCCCGTTCACGTCGAGCTTCGCGCTCAGTGGAAAGCTGACATCATAATTCGTCTGGCAAAACTCCACGATCTGCGCCTCGGTACCGGGCTCCTGGGCGCCAAACTGGTTACACGGGAACCCGACGACGGTGAAATTCTGCTCGCTCAACTCACGCTGCAATTGCTCGAGACCGGAATACTGCGGCGTCAACCCACACCGACTCGCCACATTCACAGCCAGCACGACCTTCCCGCGCAACCCCGCGAGAAGATCGGGCGATCCATCGATTCCTCGAACCGGGATGTCATAAAAGCCGGTCATGTCAACGCTCCTGCTTCGCAAGTGCCGCCTGCATCTCTGGGAATTTCTCCGCGACCTTTTGTACGTCTGCCGGAAAATCAGCCATTTCCTGGACCTGGCGGATTTCGATGACCTCGTTTTTGCCGCCGGGGCAACGCGTCGCCCACGCGACGGCCTCAGCTTTGGAAGCAACCTGGATCATCCAGTAACCGCCGATGACCTCCTTGGTTTCGGTGAAGGGGCCGTCTGTCACTATCGGATTGCCGCTCTCGAAAGAGACACGGGCGCCCATGGAGGGCGGGTGCAGTCCTTCCAGCGATAGCAGAACACCGGCTTTCTGCAGTGCCTCGTTATACTTCATCATGGCCTCGACGGCCCTGGCGTCGGGCACAGTCCCCGGGGCGGCCCGCTCGTAACCCTTCGGGATCATTATTAACATGAAGCGCATGCTCGTTTCCTCGTTGTCGCCAACCGGCGCTTTTGAAACGACGCAGCAGCCGTACGGGGCCCGACAGGCCCCGCTAAATAATTCTACCGGGCCGCGCTCACCGGCGCATCCGGGCAGAGCTGACAGTCTCCGTACACCTCGTGCTCGGGACAGGGTTCCAGCCATGTTTCACGCTACGCCGCCACCGTTAAAGCGCGACGAATACCAGATTGATAAGCTTGGCCGTTGTGGGGGCTATTGCAACAATTCCGCGCGGGGCGGCGTCCACGGAACCCGCTTCGAGCAGGCGCCCGGGGAATCCCGGTTGAGGTCGATGTCGGCTATTCCGTCGCCCCGTTGGCCTGGAAAGCGGAGGTCACCGATCACCCATTCGCGCCCGCGCTCGGCAACGAACGGAGCACGTGCGAACTGCATGAGCGCGGCGGCATTGCAGTTGCCCGCGACGATCTGCGCGAGCTCTGTCTTCGACATCTCGAACTCGCCGATCCAATGCATTCCCGCCGAGTCCGCGGCCGGCACTTTGGCCAGCGGCGCGACAGTGGGACCGTTGCCAGGCAGTGTCGGGCACCTGGCCGCCGCTATCAGCCCCGGTGCGTGCGATACGACACCGTGTCGGGCCGTATAACGATCGCCTTGCGTTTCCAACAGTAGAACATCCCAACACAGCGGATTCATCGCGCCCGGGGACAGAACATGATCGATGACGTGCCCGTCGGGAAAATCCGCCGCCGCGATTGCATCGACGCGGCGGGCGGCAAGGTATCCGCCTGTTACAAATGCAGCGGTGACTGTGAGCATGGCGACGGCACTGGTGATAGCGGCAGTACGGGCCGAGGCGCGCCAACCAATAATCAATAAAGCAGCCGCCAGCACCACGTAGGCAAGGCACGCGAGCCCGGGCACGAGATCCAGGAACAAGCCCGCTGCCAGTCCCGCCAGCAGCGCCAGCGCAATGACCACCCGCACCACCTTCGACCGCACGGTGAAGATCAGCGGCGCGGCGGCCGCCCAGTAAAGGGGCTCCATAATGAACACCGAGTCGCCGTAGAACCACCCGTTTTGGACCGGCCAGAACGGATGCACGCCATAACTGTTCAAGAAATCCATGGCCAGATGCAGGAAAGTCCCAAACATGGACATCGCCAACAGCTCGAACCGGTCACGGCGGGTCACCGCCAGGCGCCGGTACCGCAGCCACCACTCCACACCGGCATAGAGCAGCAAGGTGAGCACCAGGCATCCCAGCACGGTATGGGTGTACCCGCGATGCTCCAGCAAGTAGCTCAGTTTCCCCTGCGTGTCGTGGGGGACGCCGCGATAGCTGTAGACCAGATCCAGGTCCGGGAGATTGCCGCCAATGGCGGCGATGGCGACGAACAATCCGCGTCGGACGTCGGGGGCCAGTCCCGGCTCCCGGGCACGCGTCGTGCGCCCTACGGATTCACCGGCAATGAGCCCGATCAGGGTATGGGTGACATTATCCATGAGGGGGAACCCGTCGTGCCTCAGGCTCGCCTCCAATGTCTGCTGACCGCGCTGGCGGTGCCATTCCTTCTCGAGGGGTGCTCAGGAGCTATTCTTTCGCCAGCCGGGCCGGTAGGAAGTGCCGAGCGGACGATTCTACTGAACTCGTTGGCCATCATGCTGGCCATCGTCATCCCGACAATCGTCGCCACGCTGGCGTTCGCATGGTGGTTCCGCGCCACCAACAAGCGGGCGCGCTATCTGCCCGAATGGGCCTACTCCGGGCGGATCGAGCTCATTGTCTGGTCGATTCCGGCGCTGGTGGTGTTCTTCCTGGGCGGCATTGCCTGGCTCGGCTCGCACGACCTGGACCCCGCCCGCCCCCTGCCCTCGAGTACCAAACCGCTGGAGGTCGATGTCGTCTCGCTCGATTGGAAATGGCTGTTCATCTACCCGGATCAGGGAGTCGCCAGCGTCAACCGGCTGGTCGCGCCGGTGGGGATACCCCTGCATCTGCGCATTACCTCGGCGACGGTGTTGAGCGTGTTCTTCGTGCCGCGGTTGGGAAGCGAGATTTATGCCATGAACGGCATGGCGAGCCAGCTCAACCTGCAGGCCGATGAGCCGGGGGTGTTTCCCGGCCTCGCCGCGCACTTCAGCGGCGACGGCTTCTCCGATATGAACTTCGAGATGCACGCACTACCCGCGGCGGACTTCACTGCATGGACCACGGCCACGCGCACCACCGGTCCCGAGTTGGATGAAGCGTCTTATCGGACCTTGCTGAAACAAACCGAGAACGTGAAACCCTACACCTACAGCGCGGTCCAGGCCGGTTTGTTCGATGCCATTCTGCTGCAAAAGCTACCGCCAGGCGACGGCCCACACTCCGGGCGCCCGAATGCCTCGGTCTCACCGGCGAGGGAGAAATAGACGTGTTCGGTAAGCTCACCTGGGAGGCAATTCCATTCGATCAGCCGATCCCCCTGGTAACCTCGGCGGTCCTCATCGTCGTGCTGACCGGGCTGCTGCTGTGGGTAGCCGTGAAGGGATACATCCCTTACCTGTGGAAAGAGTGGATTACCAGCGTCGACCACAAGCGCATCGGTATCATGTACTGCCTCCTCGCGCTGGTCATGCTCCTGCGTGGTTTCAGCGATGCACTGATGATGCGCTCTCAACAGGCCTTGGCTTTCAACGCTCCGGGCTATCTCCCGCCGGAACATTACGACCAGATCTTCTCGGCCCACGGCACCATCATGATTTTCTTCGTAGCCATGCCGTTCGTGGTCGGGCTCATGAATTTCGCGGTGCCGCTGCAGCTCGGGGTGCGCGACGTCGCGTTTCCAACACTGAATTCAGTCAGCTTCTGGCTGACAGCCGCCGGGGCGCTACTGGTGAACGTGTCGCTGGTCGTCGGCGAATTCGCCCGCACCGGGTGGCTGCCGTTTCCCCCTTTGTCCGAGCTCACCTACTCGCCCGGTGTCGGCGTCGACTACTACGCGTGGTCGCTGGAACTCTCCGGCATAGGAACTCTCATGGCCGGAATCAACATGGTCACGACCATACTCAAGATGCGTGCGCCAGGCATGAGCTACACGCGCATGCCGGTGTTCTGCTGGACCTCGCTAGCCTCGAACCTGCTGATTGTCGCGGCGTTTCCCATCCTGACCGCGTCGCTGGCCATGTTGCTGCTGGACCGCTATGTCGGATTCCACTTCTTCACCAACGAGGCCGGCGGCAACCCGATGATGTTCATGAATCTCATCTGGGCGTGGGGGCATCCGGAGGTTTACATCCTCGTGCTGCCGGCGTTCGGGGTGTTCTCGGAGGTGATCGCCACATTCTCGAGCAAGCCCCTGTTCGGCTACCGCTCGATGGTTATCGCGACCATGGCGATCTGCCTGCTGTCCTTCCTGGTATGGCTGCACCACTTTTTCACCATGGGGCCCGGCGGCGACGTCAACGGCTTTTTCGGCATCATGAGCATGATCATCGCGATACCGACGGGTGTGAAGCTGTTCAACTGGCTCTTCACCATGTACGGCGGCCGCGTCCGCTTCACGTCTCCCATGCTGTGGGCTGTCGGCTTCATGGTGACGTTCGCGCTCGGTGGCATGACCGGGGTTCTGTTGGCCGTGCCGCCCGCGGACTTCGTGCTTCACAACAGCCTGTTCCTGGTGGCGCACTTCCACAACGTGATCATCGGCGGCGTCCTGTTCGGCGCCTTTGCCGGCTATACCTACTGGTTCCCGAAAGCCTTCGGCTTCAGCCTCGATGAGCGCCTCGGCAAGGCTGCCTTCTGGTGCTGGTTCGTTGGATTTTACGTGGCGTTCATGCCCCTGTACGTGCTCGGCCTGTTGGGGATGACCCGACGAATGCAACATTACACACAGCCCGAATGGTACCCGTGGGTGCTGGTAGCGGGACTCGGGGCCCTCATCGTCCTGACCGGGATCATCCTGCAAGTGACCCAACTGACGGTGTCGATACGAACTCGCGCACACCGTCGCGAGCTGACCGGCGATCCGTGGGATGGGCGCACGTTGGAATGGGCGACCAGCTCACCTCCGCCGGCCTATAACTTCGCGGTGCTGCATAACGTCGAGAGCGAAGAGCCGTATTGGGGCATGAAGCTCGAGGCGCGCGAGAATCTGCATCTGTTGGCGGAGCCGAAGTACGAAGCTATCGAGGTGCCACGCAATAGTCCGACCGGCTTCATCACGGCATTCTTTGCGGTCGTGACCGGATTCTCCCTGATCTGGCACATCTGGTGGCTCGTCGTGTTAGGCCTGGTGGGCGCCTACGCAACTTTCGTGGTCTTAGCCTGGCGGGATGTCGTGGAGACGACGATACCGGTCGAGGAAGTTGCGCGCGAGGACCGCGCGAACCGGGCCGCGCGGCTCGATGCGCTTCGAGCCGCCGGACGGGCGAAGCGGCCGCAGGCGCAGGAGGCATTGGCATGAACAGCGTGGCAATACCCGCCGACTCCGCGGGCTCAGGTCACGCGCACTCCCACGCGCCGGGACACGGTGCGGGCGGCCCTGCGGCCAAACGAATCGTGGTCGCATATGGGTTCTGGATCTACCTCATCTCCGACATCATCATGTTTTCCGCGCTCTTCGCGGCCTATGCGGTGTTAGCGCCCGCAACCGCCGGCGGACCGTCTGCGCGGCAGATCTTCGATCCCAACAGCGTCGCCATCGAGACCGCTTGCCTGCTGGCCTCCAGCTTCGCCTGCGGCATGGCAAGCATCGCGGTCGGTCAGCGCAGCATGAAGTGGACACAGATCTCGCTGGTCATTACCGGTCTGTTGGGATTCGTGTTTCTGCTGTTCGAGCTGCGCGAGTTCCACGCCCTGGTCGCCCGGGGCGACGGGCCGACCCACAGTGCCTTCCTGTCGGCGTTCTTTACCCTGGTGGGGTGCCACGGGCTGCACATAACCGCCGGGCTCCTGTGGCTCGGCACGATGATGGCGCAGTTTTATGCGAAGGGCTTCAGGCGCGACATCCAGTACCGTTATATGTGCTTCAGCCTGTTCTGGCACGCCCTCGACATCATCTGGGTCGCGATTTTCAGTCTCGTCTACCTGGTGGGGATGAATCTATGAGCGTCCAAGGCGACATCGCTCCGGGGTACGAATCCGAAGAGGGCGAGGGCCCCGAAGGGATACGCGAGGGCGTGCGCAGCTACTTGTTGGGACTGGCGCTGGCTATAGCGCTCACCCTCGCCTCGTTCGCGGTCGCTCGAACCCACATCATCTATGGGCCGGGCATCCCCGTCGCCCTGGTGGCATTGGCGGTTGCCCAGATGGGTATCCACCTGGTGTTCTTCCTGCACATCACCACGGCGCCCGACAATACGAACAACGTCCTCGCCCTCGCCTTTGGCGTCCTGATCGTGTTCGTCCTCGTCTTCGGCACCGTGTGGGTCATGGATCACATGAACCACAACATGGCGCCGATGCAGGACATGACGGGGATGCAGTAGCTACGCGCCCCCGGCTAGGCGCCCCGGGCTACGCGCCCCGGGCTAGGCGCCCCCGTCAGAACGAGTAGCCCGCCGCGATCACCAGGGCCTGCGGTCCGAAGTGGACGCGCGACGTACGAATTACACCAGCCGTATCGGTCTTCAGATTAGTGTCGACCTGGCTGATGTTATACGACGCGTTCACACTCCAGCGGGTCCCGAACTGATACTTCAGGCCCACCGTGCCGACCGGCCCTACTGAGGAGGTCAGCGAAAGCCGGGTCGGCCCGCCCGTCCCCGCGGCTCCGGCGCCGGTAACCTGGCGGTCGTAAAAGCTCGTGTAATTCACACCGACACCGATGTAGGGACGCAGCGCGGCGCTCTCACTGAAGAATTTGTATTCAATCAGTGCGGACGGCGCCAGCCACTTGGCGGTGGCGATGGTCTGTCCATTGTAAGGAACCGAGCCCAGCGTCGCCGGCCCCTTGCCAATCGTCTTTGTGTTGGGCGGCACTCCGAATGCAAGCTCCAGGTCGAGATATGAGTTGAGTCGCCGGATGTAACCAAAGTAAGCCGTTTGGGTGTTCTTGAGGTCGACATTCACGCCGGCCGGCGTGTAAGGCCCGGAAATGTCGCTGGCCTTGACGTGATAGAATATGACGTACATACCCACCCGCACGGTGTTGCTCGGAACCTCGTCGGCATGGGCCAAGGTGGTGTGGCAGATCGCAGCGGCGGCGGTGAGCGTCGTGAGTACAACAGGCAGCGCGCGCAGAGTCAGTTTCATCTTCATGGCTGAATCCCTTTAAAACTGGCTGAAGAATGAGCGCGCGGCCAGGGAGCAGAACGGCGCCACATTGGTGTGGTACCCCGCTATGATCTGCTGCTCTGCGGCTGCCGGCGACAGGCCACCCCCGGCGGCGGTCTGGTAGAACGCGAACAGCTGCGCCTCGCTGGTCTGAAAGCCAGTCTGAATGGCCGCGAACGGCCCCGCCGGTGTGCCACCCACATCGAGGACGGTGACGAGCCCCGCAGGCAAAGCACTCCAGAAAGCCTGCATGACCTGCGTGTTGACGCTGAAGAATACGGTGGGATCCTGGTCGCCTCCACACAACAGGGTGGGCTCGGTGGGGGCCCAATTTCCATTGCGCATATCGTTGACATAGGCCGCCTTGCGGAAGGTCTGTGTCGGCGCGACTGCAGCGAGCGGCACGCCAGCCTTCGGCGTCGGCAGCGCGCCGTCCGGATTCGCGGCCGCATCCAGAGCATAACTTACGCGATAGTTATTCGTGATCAGCGAGGGCTCGCCGAAACCCGCGGCAAACAGCGGGGTGTTCGGATTGTTTGGATCACTCGGAACCGCGAGTGCTGCCGTCAGCACGGCCGAGGTGGTCGGATCCCCCGGTATGGTGACAACCGGCGTCACATTGTCGAAGAGCGCGAGTTGCGGCAACTTCCCGCTGGCAATGATCGAGTCAATCGGGGTCACACTCGGCAACAACGTATCGATGCCCGTCGCGTAAGTCGTCGTGTAAATGTCGGTCGTGGCCGTGTAGATGTTTCCGTAAGCTTTCTGGTAACTCGTCGTCAGCAGCGGCGAGAAGACGGTGGAGCCAACGTTAACCTGTCCGTAAAACACGGCGTCGACCAAAGCCTCCAGCGCATACGGACCAGACATCGGCGCCGCGGCAGTGACCGTGGCGCCGGCAGCCTGCAAAGCGCGCTGGGTCGCCATCGCCACGTGCCCGCCCTCGGAGTAACCCGTCAGGAACAACTTCCCGCTGTCCGTCGTGGAGGCGGCGAAAGTCTTCGGCAACGCCGTGCGCGCGGCGCTGAGCGCGTCAATCATCTCGCCCGACTGCTGTACGGCGTTCAGGAACGGATGATAGCCGAGCGTTGAGATATCGTAGCCGGCGTAGTTGGGCGCAACGACGATATACCCTTGCGCCGCGAACATCGCCGCTATGAGCGCGCCTTCGGTGTTCGACGTGTTGGTGATATCCGCGAGGTTCAACGCCTTATTGGTCTGGGTCCCGTGCGCGTAAAGCACGATCGGGCGCGGCCCCGAACACGCTGGCGCGGCACCCGTGGGCACCATGAGAGCGCCCGAGGACATGGTGACCTCGCCAGCCCCACCGAGCGTATAGAACTTAATGTAGTAGAAATCGACGCCGCAGGTCGGAGCGCCGGTGAGTTGCAGTAGTTGCTGCCCCGAGGGACCGGTGCTCGCCAGCTGCGTCCCGAAGGTGGTGGCATCCAGAGAAGCGATGCGCAGTGGTGGATTCTCGACTAACGTCCCGTGCGACGTGGAGGGATTCTCCATCGCCGATTCGGTATTCGAACCGCCGCATGCTGCCACGAGCATAGCGGCCGCCATCGCGCCCAAGGCGCTGCGAAACCTTTTCATGCCTGCCTCCCCCTTTCGGCCGGGCCAAAAAAGACGATCCCGGCGCTGTCCCTAGGTCATTGCCGCGGCACACGCCGAACGCTGGGAACACATTCTACGCACTTTGCAATCACAAGGTCATCAGTGTCCCGTAATCGCGCCGCGCGGCTTCACTAAATAGCGCCGGGGAGGCAAATGTTCCCCTGGGGGAGCGCCCTAATCTAAAGAGGGAGCCCGGCGTACTGCTCGGCGAGCGCAGCCTGCGCGTGCAGCGAGGAACGTAAGTACTCCAGCTCGAACTCCTGTGCACGCTGGTCGAAGTCGCTGGCATCAGGGAAACGATGCAGCAGCGTAGTGAGATACCAGGAGACGCGCACCGCGCTCCAGACTCGTCGCAGGGCGGTGTGGGTGTACGCATCCAGAGACAACATAGCGCGGGTTGCATAATACGAAGCCAGCGCGCGCCCCAGATAAAACACGTCCGAAACAGCGAGATTGAGGCCCTTCGCACCAGTCGGTGGGACGATATGGGCGGCATCGCCAGCCAGGAACAAACGCCCGTACTGCATCGGCTCAGTGACAAAACTCCGCAGCGGCGCAATGGACTTTTCGATCGATGGCCCGGTGACAATCGACGCGGCCAGCCCGGAGGGAAAGCGGCGTACCAGTTCCTCCCAGAACCGCGCGTCCGGCCAGTCTTCGATTCGCGTGTCGAGAGGGACCTGGAGGTAGTAGCGGCTGAGTTGTGGATTGCGCATCGAGGCCAACGCGAAGCCACGCGGATGATTGCAATAGGTAATGTCAGGAAGCGGGGGTGTTTGCGAAAGAATGCCCAGCCAGCCGAACGGATAGATTTTCTCGAAGTCGCGGCGCGCCACGGCGGGAATACTTTGCCGTGACACGCCGTGAAAGCCGTCGCAACCGGCCACAAAATCGCATTCCACGCGCACCGCCTCGCCTTGCGATCGGAACGTCACCGCCGGCCGGTCCGAGGTGATGTCGTGGAAATTCACATCCTGCGCCTCGGTCACCAGGGGGGTGCCATGACGCTCCGCGGCGGCGAACAGATCCTCCTGCAAGTTGGTTTGCCCGTAGGCGACGAACCGCTTGCCGAGGTGCCGCTGGATGTCGATGAGAAAGCTTTCGCGACCGGCCCAGGCGATCTTCATGCCATCGTGTGAATGGCCCTCCCGTTCCACGCGTTCCGCCAGTCCGTACTGCCGCAACACCTCGACGGTCGTAGGCTCCAGCACACCCGCCCGGATTCGCGCCAGGACATATTCGCGGGTTTGCCTCTCGATCACGACGCAGTCCACGCCTTCCTGCCGCAGTATCTGCGATAGAAGCATTCCCGCGGGGCCGGCCCCGATGATGGCGACCTGGGTCTTCACGGCTTGCCCTTTTTGCGCGCACGCGCGTCGGCCGGCGCCTCGGCCTCGCGATATAACTTCATACCCGCGGGACGGTCGACAGGAAACGGCTGCGACACAGTGGCTCCCCCCGGCACTGGCCCCTCACGCGACGAGAATAGCGCTCGAGTGGGGCTCGAGTACGTAGGGCTGCAGCGAATCGACGAGTGCCTCGATCATGATCCCGATCGGCTCGTCACGGGAAGTATCCATGGCCAGTCGCCAGCGGCCTTTATACGGGGCCACGGGGGTATGGAAGGTCACGGGTTGGTTGCCCGCGTTGAACATCAGAAAGAGCGACTCCGCCGCACCGTCGTGAATCTGGCAGGCGACGGCTTTGGCGCCGGGGTCGTGCCAATTCGGCGCCCGCTGCCCCGGGCCGAACCAGGTGAGGTCCGAATCCGAGTAAAACTGTTCGCGGGCCAGGATCGGATGCGCCTGGCGCAGCGCAATCATGTGTTTGACGAATTGATGCAGGTCCTGGTTCCGCTGCAACTCGCTCCAGTCGTACCAACTCGTCGCGTTATCCTGGCAATAGGCGTTGTTGTTGCCCCCCTGAGTGCGGCGAAACTCGTCGCCGCCGAGCATCATCGGCACGCCACGCGAAATGAAGAGTGTCAGGAGGAAGTTGCGGATCTGCCGGCCGCGGAGCGCTTCGACGTCGGGATCCCGGGTCGGTCCTTCGACACCCTGGTTGGCGCTGTAATTGTCATTCGAGCCGTCGCGGTTGTCCTCGCCGTTGGCGAGGTTGTGTTTCCCGGCATAGCTCACGAGATCATTGAGCGTGAAACCGTCGTGGCAGGTGATGAAATTGATACTGCTTTCGGGACCCTTGCCGGACTTTGCGTAGATGTCCTCGCTGCCGCAGATGCGGCTGGCGAAGGCGGCCAGCATGCCGTCGTCACCGCGCCAGAAGCGACGCACGTCGTCGCGATAATGCCCGTTCCACTCGGCCCAGCGGCGCTCCGAGAAACTCCCCACCTGGTACGCACCCGCCGCATCCCAGGCCTCGGCGATGAGCTTCGCATCGCGCAGAATCGGATCCTCCGCGATCTGCTCGAGCAGCGGAGGATTGGTGAGCAGATTGCCGGCTCCGTCGCGACCGAGGATCGATGCCAGGTCGAAGCGGAAGCCATCGACGTGCATCTCCGTCACCCAGTAACGCAACGCGTTCAGAATATACTCGCGCACCACCGGGTGATTGGCATTGATGGTATTGCCGGTCCCGGCGGCGTTAATGTAGCGACGCTTGTCCTTCTCCAGCGTATAGAAGATCGCGTTCTCGATTCCGCGCCAGGAAATGGTCGGCCCGAGCTCATCGTTCTCGGCGGTGTGATTCAGCACCACGTCGATGATCACTTCGATGCCGGCGGCATGCATCTCGCGCACCAACTCTCTGAATTCCAACGTCTGCTGTCCGCCGCTCCCGGCACTGCTGTAAGCGCCGTGCACCGCGGTAAAGGACACGGGGTTGTATCCCCAGTAGTTCCTGAGGATCTCACCGGTCTGCGGATTGCGTGTTTTGAGCTCGCGCGCGTTGAATTCCTGCACCGGCAACAACTCGATTGCGGTAATGCCGAGATCTTTGAAATACGGGATTTTCTCGATCAGGCCACGGTATGTGCCGGGATACGACACCGCGGAACTCGGATGGATCGTCAAGCCGCGGACATGAGTCTCATAGATCACCGTTTTCGACCATGGCAGCCGCAACGGCTGATCGTTCTGCCAATTGAAGTTGATGCGGGTATAGACGCACTTCGGCGTGAGTGCGCCATTGTCGATGTTCGAGGGCCGTGAGCCTATGTTTACCGCGTCGGGCGCGTAGCCTCGGGCGGCATCGAAATCCCACGGCGGTGACTCCGTGATGGCGGTGGCACGCGGATCCAACAGCAGCTTGTTGAAATTGAAACGATGACCGGCTGCCGGCTCGTACGGACCATCCACCCGGTACGCATAGACCTGCCCCGGCGTGATGCCTTTGACCCAGACATGCCAGATGTCGCCGGTGCGGTGACGAACCGGATCGAGATCGATGCTGCGCGCCGGCTTCGTGTCCCGGCAATCCGCGAACAGCTCCAGCCGGACTCGCCGGGCGGAACGGCTGAAGAGAGTGAAGTTGACGCCGTCCATGAACGCGCGCGGGCCCAAAGGCAACGGAAAACCCCGCCGGATATCGGACGTTTCGCGAACTTCGGCGAGGTATTCCGGCAAAGGCCGCTCGGTCGTCCCCGCTGGGGATTCCCTCGCTGGCCGCTCGGTCGCCCCCGCTGGGGATTCCCTCGCTGGCCGCTCGGTCGCATTCGGCTCGGGCTGGCGATCATGTTCGGACACGATGTTCCACTCGCGGTTCGTTGCCGACGAAACCGCGAGCGTACACTATCCTCGAACCC
This sequence comes from Steroidobacteraceae bacterium, assembly GCA_036270175.1. Taxonomy (GTDB): domain Bacteria; phylum Pseudomonadota; class Gammaproteobacteria; order Steroidobacterales; family Steroidobacteraceae; genus 13-2-20CM-66-19. The sequence goes on from DATBCZ010000483.1 coordinate 14,420, forward strand.
GGATGCCCGGGAGCGCCTAGAACCTGTAGCCCACCCGCACTCCGATCTCGCGCGGCGGATTGACTACGTAGTCATTGGCCAGCATGTTGAAGTCGTTGTCGGCGCCGGGCTGGACTGGCGGCACCAGGATCTCCTGCCTGTCCAACAGATTGGTGACGTAGAGCGTATAGCGCCACGACAGGTGATTCACCGCGGCGGAGAAATTCAGGATCTGGTACGACGACGATTGCTGCACGGTGGCTGCCCCGAGCGTGGGCGCCAGCTGCATCTTGACGGAGCTGCGATAGACGCCGTTCAACGAGAGCCCGAGATCGTAGCCCGGCGTCAGGATGGTGTCGTAAAGCAGGGCCGCGCTCAGGCTGGTCTTGGGACTCCCGGGAAGCTGCTCGCCGCTGGTACCCGTGAGAGCCCCGGGGGTAATGACGCCGCCCTTGTTCGCCGGCAACGAGAAGTCACTGTTCAACCTCGCGTCGGCGTAAGAAAAGCCCAGCGAATAGGCAAGCCCGCGCAGGAACAACGGTCCACTGGTCTCGAGCTCGAAACCTTTCGACACCGCGGTTTTGGCGTTGTACACCGCGAGGTTGCCGGACGGCAGGCTGGCCGAGATCTGCGGGCTATCCCATTTGATATAGAAGGCATCGATGGTGTAGCTGATGCCGTTTGCGAACCGGCCTTTCAGGCCGGTCTCGTAGTTGTTGGTGCTGTCGGGCTTGTAGGTCGACAGCACCGGACTCTCCTGGAACGGCCCCGACAACGGCACCGAGTTGGCGCCGCCGCGGCGGAAGCCCTGCGACCACAATGCATAGACGTATTGATTGTCGGCGTATTCGTATGACGGATCGACTTTGCCGACGGTCTTGGACGCTGGCGAGCTGTGCGGAGTCGCGGGAATGTCGGTCGGGAACGTGTAGTCGACATACGACTGCGCGTCGGTGAATTCCTGCGAGAAATGCCGGACACCGACGGTGATCTGTCCATGCTTCAGGAAATGGTACGTCAGCTCGCCGAAGACCGACTTATCCTGGAAGTTCTGGGTGTCGATCTGCTGGAAGTTAACATCGTTCGGGCCGACGAGGATCGGACTACCCAACAATGCGGCCCGCTCGGGCGAGCCCGGAATCGCGATGGTCCAGGCGCCGGTGCTCTCCTGCTTCTCGTAGAACACGCCCAGCACGTAATCGAACATGTTATCGGGATGAGACGTCGATACGAGCCGCACTTCCTGTGAGAACGTGTGCAAGTGATCAGCGAACAGCTGGTCGTACACAAAACGGGGATTGGTCGGAGATCCTGCGTAGTAGGACAGGAACGCGCCACCCTCGATGCCGGCGAGATCGTAGGTATTGTCCTCGAGTGTCTTACCGGTGGTGGTGTAGTAGGAACTCGTCGACGATACGGTCGCGAAACCCACATCGTAGCTGAGGTCGGCGCTCACCAGGTTGGTGTACCGCGAGTACGGCTGATCGATCTGCGTGAATTCCTGGTAGTGGCCACCCGCCGGCAGAGTGGTGAGCGGATCGAGGGGTGACACACCACCCGCAAAATCGGGATTCACGTTGGGACCGCCATCTCCCTGCAGGTTCGAATGCAGAATGGCCACTTCGGCGCTGAATCCATCGATCGGCTTCCACAAGGCACTCGCGCGCCCGGTAAACGTCTTCTGGAAATTCCAATCGTCCTTGCTGGAATAGATTCCGGGACTGCCGATCGGGTCGGCCGGATCCGCCAGCTCCGGGATGCCTGACAAGCCGTTATTCGAGCGCTTCAGCAATCCGTACGCGTTGGTGAATCCCGGCTCGTAGGCATACTTCGCCGCAGCCCGGAATGCCAACGTGTCATTGACGGGGATGTTGATCATCCCTTTCACGGTGTAGCTCGTGCCACTCGAATGGGCGAGCCGTCCGCCACTGGCCTCCAGCGAGCCACCGAACGCTTTAGTGTCCGGGTCGTTGGGAATGAGACGCAACGCGCCGCCAAGCGCTCCGGCGCCATACAAAGTGCCCTGCGGTCCGCGCAGCACTTCGACCTGCTTGAGGTCATCCAACTGAAAATAACCATCGATCGGCGAGTTACCGATGTAAGTCCCCACCGGGCTCTGCTCGAAGCTGCGAAAGCCGCGAGTCGGCTCGGCGGTCGCATTGATACCCCGCATGACCGGAACCACGGCCCCGGCCAACCGGGCACCAAAGTCGTACATGCTCAGTCCCGGCACCTCGCTCGCCAACGAAGACAGATCCGTCACGCCCGCCTGGTCGAGTTGCTCCGCGCTCACCACCGACATGCTGTAGGGCACGGCCTCGAGTGTCTGCTCACGACGGTTTGCCGTCACCGTGATTTCCGCGAGCTCAACCGGGCCGGTGCTCGAGCTGGTGTCTTCCGCGGAAGTTTGTTGTGAGAAGGCAACGTGCGGCATTCCGTAAAGCGCCAGAAACACCGCTGCGCCGACTGAAGTGACTGACTGTTTCTTCATAGTAGCTTGCGACCCCGCTTTTTTTAGAACATACGCGTAGCTTTCGTTCGGGGGCTTCGCTGGCAATGCTGATTACTAGGAGTTTGGCCACAAACGAAACGGCGCTGCGCCGAAGCGGTGCTCGTCGTAGCGCCGCGCCCACATTCCGGGCAGCGGCGGTGGGCGATTCGACAGAAGCTGTCGTTACAAGTCTTTCACGAGGCGCAAAGCGTCGTACACCGCCGCGTGCGTATTGCGCGCCGAAACGGCATCGCCTATCCGGAAAAGCTGAAACGTATCGCCCTGGGGCTGCGCGACGCCGGCAATGAGGCGTCCATAATCGACCGCACCCCTGTTACTCGAGCGGGGCTTGAGGGCGAAGTAGAGCTCGTCGTTCGGCAGTGTGCCGTGGTTGATCACAACCTGGTCGATGTGACGCTCCTTCCTCACTCCGCCATAGTCACTGCCGACGATCGCCAGCAACTTTCCGCCATCGCGCGTCACTTCTTCGAGGCGAAATGTAACCGTGAATGTCACATCGAGCTTCTGCAGCCCGCGCATATAGGGCACGAGATTCATGGCCATGACTTCGGGAGCGAAAGAGCGGTCGGGAGTCATGACTTCCAGCTTCGCGCCACTATCGGCAATGATCTGCGCAGCCTGCAGAGCCGCGTGATCGCCGGCATCATCGAACAACAGCACGTTCGCGGCCGGCTGGACGCCGCCTGACAGGATGTCCCAACTCGACACGGTGAGATCGTTGCCGGCCTTCAGGACTTCGGTGTGCGGCAGCCCGCCGGTCGCTACGATCACGACGTCCGGACGCTCCGCAATAATTTCGTCCGCTTCGGCGAATGATTCGAAATGGAACTTCACGCCGCGTGCGTTGCATTGGGCCATGCGCCAGTCGATGATGCCGATCATCTCCTGACGGGCGCGGCTGCGCGCTGTCAGACGTATCTGACCGCCTGGTTCGCCGGCAGCCTCATAAACGACGACTTCGTGACCGCGCTCAGCAGCAACACGGGCGGCCTCTAGGCCGCCGGGACCCGCTCCAACCACCACGACCTTGCGCTTCACTTTCGCAGGGGTGATCTCGTGAGGCATGGAGAGCTCACGACCCGTGGCGGCGTTGTGAATGCAGTAGGCCGAGCCGCCCTGATAGATGCGATCGAGACAATAATTCGCGCCGACGCAGGGCCGGATGTCGTCCTCGCGCTTTTCGATGATCTTGCGCACGATATCCGGGTCGGTCATGTGCGCCCGGGTCATGCCGATCATGTCGACTTTACCCGTGGCAATGGCATGCCTCGCCGTAGCGACGTCCTGAATACGAGCGGCATGAAACGTCGGAAAGCGCGTCGCCGCGCGGATTTCTCCGGAAAAATCCAGGTGGGGCGCGCTTGGCATGCCCTGAATCGGGATCAGGTCGGTCAGGCCGGCGTCGGTATCAATATGGCCGCGCACGATGTTGAGGAAGTCCACCATCCCACTCGCCTTGAGGCGCCGGGAAATCTCGAGGCCGTCCTGCTTGTTGAGGCCCCCTTCCAGGACTTCGTCCGCCGTGTAGCGGACTCCGACGATGAACCCCGCTCCAACGCGGGCGCGCACGGCGGACAACACGTCGAAAGTGAAACGCAGCCGGTTTTCGAGAGTACCGCCGTAAGGGGCCTCCAACTCGTTCGTGAGAGGGGACCAGAACTGGTCCATCAGGTGCCCATAGGCCTGCAGTTCGATACCATCCAGTCCGGCCGCCTGCATGCGCTCGGCGGCATCGGCGTAATCCTTGATGATCCTCGCTATGTCCCACTCCTCGGCCTTCTTTGGAAAGGCCCGGTGCGCGGCTTCCTTGTGGTGGGATGGTGAGACCACGGGCAGCCAGAAGGCCTTGTCCCAGCGGGTCCGCCTGCCCAGGTGAGTGAGTTGGATCATCACCGCCGCACCATGCTCGTGACAGGCGTCGGCGAGATCTTTCATCCAGGGGACCACTTCGTCCTTGTAGACGAGAATGTTGTTGAAAACAGGCGGGCTGTCGCGTGATACAGCCGCCGAGCCCGCTGTCATGGTCAGGGCGACACCGCCCTTGGCACGCGCCACGTGATAGGCGCGATACCGGGCCTTCGGCATGCCCTCTTCCGGATACGCCGGCTCATGCGATGTGGTCATGATGCGGTTGCGCAGTGTCAGATGGCGCAACTGGTAGGGTTGGAGGAGAGGATCGTTGGAAGTCGGCATAGCTCGAGTCCTACGGCGGCACGGGCGGTTGCGCGCCAAGCAGATTACGCACGAAATAGT
>DATBCZ010000484.1:0-15972 GCA_036270175.1 Steroidobacteraceae bacterium
CGTCATCCGAGTTGACGAACAGGCCGGTCGTACCGACGCCCTTGCCCACGTAGTACCAGAGCGCGCCTTCGAAGCCGGCGATGTCGTACTTGCCGCCGAAGTCGATGGCCCAGCTGTTGTAGTTGCCGTTGGTCAGCGCGGACTCGACGCCCGTGGTCGTGTTGCGCTGTTGCTGATACAGACCGCTGCTGGACAGGTACAACGGCCCGGCGGTATACGCCACCTTGAAGTGAATGCCCGGCGCCTTCTTGGAGGCCGGCAGCTGGCTCAGGGTGTTGAGCGGATCGAATATGCCGACGGTCGCCTTGATACCCGTGCCCATGATATCCGGCGTGGTGTAGTCGATCTGCGAGAGCCAGTCCGTATAGATGTAGCCCAAGCCGATGGAACCCAACGATGTGTTAGCCGGCGCGGCGTAGCTGCCGTTGCCAGCGCCGACTCCCAGCAGTGTCATGTCGTTGAGAATCGCATCCCCCCCGAAAAAGCCGATGTTTCTTCCGGCCATCACGGTGCCCATGTCCTTGTTGCCGAAGGTCAGGAAAACCTGGCGGATGTCGAGGCCGGCGGTGCCGAGCGCGGTATGAATCGTCCCCCCGGGCGTGTTCTGAAGATTCGGACTGCCGCCGTCGTTGGTACTGATACCCGGGTAGAGGCCGAAGGTAAAGCCAATGTCATAGGCGCCCTGCGTCGTCGCCCCGCTGATCGACAAGGCGGCTGGCAACAGGCCGTTGCTCACCGACGAGGACGATGAGTCGGTATCGACGCATGCCAAGCCGCCGGCAATGGTGGCTGGGTTCGTGTCGCATCTCGAATAGATGTAGTGGGCATTGACATTGCCGTCGATCGAGAGCTTCCAATCGCCTGCTGTGACGTCGATTGCGTAGGCGGCGGGTGCGAAAGCCGCGGCACTCATGACGGAGGCGACTGCGATGGACAAACTTATACGTTGATGTTTCATGGAGGCGTTCCTTCGAGTAGTCCGCGGTGCACGCATGAAGCCCGGGTGCAACGGCCATGCCAACACACATGGAGACCGCGCCGCGGTGTCGCGCGAGCACCACAAACTCCACTGCAGCCCCCCGGCCTGTTCCATTTGGGTCGATGTTTGATACAGAGTTGTCACGCGGATGGAACGCGTGTTGCTGCAGCTGCGTCTGCACCCAACATTTAATGGCCTCCGGACCGATTATTACGCCTAACGGGGACTTGCAGTCGTCGAGCTGACGTGTTTCCCTACCGGGACACTGTCACCCATCGCCGTGGCATGGCTGGTGCAAACAGTGATCCTACGAGGGGGAGATCGTATGGCAAACGCAACGGGTATCCGCTGTCCCACGGACCGGCCTGCGGGCGAGCAGGATCGCGCCTTGCGCGAACTATCACCAGAGGACGGCGCGCGGTCTATCGGGAGCCAGTGGGAAGGGATGCCGGATTCGGGGCGACACGCGACACTCATCGCGCTCGCAACTCCGGAGCTCGATCGCGTGTACGAGAGGATGAAGGGCGCCGGCTATGCGTTGATGTTGATGGACGCGAGTGGACTGGTGCTCTACGAAAGATCCGAGCCGTTGCTGCACGAGTCGGCGCGCATCTGCCCAGTGAGCACAGATGCCCCGCTCACGGTAGTCCCCGCTGCGGGGAAGACTGGACACGAGGCTCTGACACTCGAGGATCTAGCCGGGGAAGACCCGCAGATGCTGCGGAATGCGCGCAGCGCCTACCGCATTGCCAACTCCAACGTGTCAGTGCTCATCCAGGGACCCACGGGTTCCGGCAAGGAAGCATTCGCACACGCCATGCATATGGCCAGCGGACGTGCGAGTCGGCCGTTCGTCGCAGTGAATTGCGCGGCCATTCCCGAGACGCTCATCGAAAGCGAGCTCTTCGGCTACAAGGCCGGGGCATTCACGGGCGCGCGCAAGGATGGAATGCGGGGCAAGATCCTGCAATCCTCGGGAGGAACGCTGTTCCTCGACGAGATCGGTGACATGCCGCTGATGCTGCAAACAAGGCTGTTGCGCGTGTTGGAAGAGCAGGAAATCGTACCTCTCGGAAGCGAGAATCCGCTCAAGGTCGATCTGCACGTGTTGGCGGCTTCGCATCGGAATCTGCGCGAGATGATCGCCCGCGGCACGTTTCGCGACGATCTCTACTACCGCCTGAATGGAATCACGCTGGAACTGCCGGCGCTTCGCGATAGAGTCGACAAAGAGCGAGTGATTCATCACGCGCTCGCGGCTGAAACGAGCAACGGGAGGCCCGCTGCGATAGAGCGCGACGCACTGCAACGCCTGTTGGCCTACCCGTGGCCCGGTAACGTAAGGGAGTTGCGCAACGTCATCCGCACGGCGTTGGCGATCTGCGATGGCGGGGTGATACGCCGTGTCGACCTGCCCAGGGAGATTCGTGAAGCGGATACCGTGCAGGTTGCGCCGTTCCAGACGGAACCGCGAACCGACCTCGCCACCCAATATACGAACTCTGCGAACCCCCTGCAGGTCGCCGAACGCGCTGCTCTATTGAGCGTCATCGAGGACTGTCACGGCAACATGACCCGGGTCGCCATGCAACTCGGCATGAGCCGGAACACACTGTATCGGCGAGTCAAGCGGCACGGGATACCGCTTGCACACGGCGCCTAGGAGCCAGACAGGCTCCTAGTCTCCTCAGACCGGTTCCTCGCACCCCCCGGCGGCGATTCTTCGCCGCCCTTTCAAGTCCCGGCCCCCGTCCACCGCATGCAGACCGCCGCGGTGGACGGCGTCTGGCCCACGGTTTGCACGGTGATTCAAAGACACTACGCAATGTCAGCGCGATATGACGTACGTGACACCGCGACAGCCGGCAGATTCTGACTTCGCGGGCAATCCACCGAGCGGACCCGCAACCAAGCGGGAGCGCCGGAGCCAGGGCATGAAGGGCAAGACAGCGCCCCTCCGGCGCACAATTCGGCTGGCATCGAGGTATCAGTTGCAAACGGACCCCTCGGGTAGCGAACACTTGCTGGTGTCCGCAAAGGGCTCGATTCAGTTAAATGCGACCGCCGCCCTCATCCTCGAGATGTGCAACGGCAAACATACCATCGAGGAAATCGTCGCCCGCGTGCTTCTTAGCAAGGACAACGGCCTCGAGGAGGATGTTCGCGCCTTTCTCGACGCCGCCCAACGTCGCGGCTGGATCGTGAAAAGCTGAGGCTGCAGCGGCGCGTTACGAGGCGACCTTGAACACCTCGACGCCACGCGACTTCAACACCCGGCTCGCGGGGATCGACAGGTAGTAGGTGGCGAGAAACCAGATTCCTCGCGGCAACATGGGTGTCACGTCCGTATCGGGCCATACCAGGCGCCCGACCGCCGGCGCAACGAGCCAACCTAACAGCAACACCACTGCGACGATCGCGAAGTAGATCCGTCCCGCCGGCTGAAGCCGCAGAACGCCTCGCGCCTGGCGCGAGTACTGCACACGGGTACGCAGCCAGATCATACCGACCATGAACAACGCCGTGACGGCGGAAACAATATCCTGAGTGTTCATGAGTGCCGCGCAATCTACCTGCGAGCTCAAAGGCTTACAAGGCTCTTAGGTGTTCGGCTGAGCAGTTGGGGACTTGGAGCGGTACAATCGCGGCAACCTAGGAAGGAAATCTCATGAGCCGCACCACCCCCGACAACGTGACTGAATACGAGCCCGAAGAAGTCCAGGCGCTGCTGGCGGAAGGAAAGATCCTGCTCGTGGACGTCCGCGAGCCGATGGAGTACGCCGCCGAGCGCATCCCCGGCGCGCTTCTGTATCCGCTCTCGAGTTTCGATGCATCGCAGCTCCCACCGGACGGGCCGCGTCAGGTGGTGTTCTCATGTGCCGCGGGCGGTCGCTCACTCACCGCAGCCCGTCAGCGCATGGCGCTTGGTCAGCCGGCCGCACACCTGGCGGGCGGCATCTCGCAATGGAAGGCGGAAGGGCTGCCCGTCGTGCGCATCGATCCGCGCACGGGACGCCCGGTCTAGCATTCCGCTTGCGGAGTGGGGACCGCCCCCCCGCCCCGCTGCACTTCCGGAAAATGCGCCTTGCACTTTGATTTTCGCGATCTCGACCACTTTGTCGCCGTCGCTGAAACGGGCAGCATCGCGCGGGCGGCTGAGCGCTGCCACACGGTGGCTTCCGCGGTAAGCAAGCGGCTGTCCGACCTGGAAGAGTCCTTTGGCACACCGCTGCTCGTACGTGGCGCCAAGGGTGTGCAGCTTACCCCGGCCGGACACAACTTCCTGGTCCGTGCCCGCAGCGTCCTACATCAAGCGGAACAGCTCGACGAGGAGATCCGCCGGCACGCATCCGGTGCCCGTGGCCACGTCAGGGTGTTTGCCAACATCTCCGCGATTGTTGAGTTTCTGCCCGCCGCACTGGCAGCGTTTCTCGCGAAATATCCTGACATACACATCCACCTGGAGGAACATGTCAGCACCGGTGTTGCGGCGGGAGTCGCCGACAACCTCGCGGACTTCGGGATCCTGGGGAGCCTCGCGGCCGTTGACGGCCTGGCCATGACACCTTTCCGCAATGACGAGCTCGTCGTCATACTCGAGCCCGGCCACGCGCTGGCGCAGCGTGCCACCCTGTCATTCAGTGAGATCGCGCAGCAGCCAGTCGTCGGTCTGCATGACAACAGCTCGCTACATCACCTGCTCGCGCGCGCCGCTGCCGACGAGCGCAGACCGTTGAACGTGCGCATCCGGGTAACGAGCTTCGATGCGGTCTGCGCGATGGTGGCGGCGGGACTCGGCATCAGCATTATTCCAAAGGCGGCGGCCGCAGCCTACGCGGCCCAATTGCGCCTCAACGCAATCCCCTTGACCGACACCTGGGCCAAGCGACAACTGTTCGTCTGCACTCGGGTCAATGAAGCGCTACCGGGTGCTGCCCGCCAGCTGTTGGATCACCTGCTCGCGCAAGGATAGGCGCGGCGCAATGCGCTGCCATCGCGAGCCACGATGCCCGCATCGTCAACCATCAGCGGCGCCACCAGCCCTCGATGTCATGCTGCCCTCAAGCTGACAGCGAGGCCAAAACGCATGTACACCTGGAATCCCCAAGACTACGCCCAACACTCCCGCAGCCAGGAAGCCTGGGCCCGCGAGTTACTGACTCAGATCGAGCTGAAACCTGACGATGTAGTGCTCGACATAGGATGTGGCGACGGACGTACCACCGCTGCTATCGCGAGTAGCGTCCCCAACGGACGGGTCGTAGGCGTGGATCTCTCGGCGAACATGATCGCTCACGCGACAACCCAACACTGTCGGCCACCCACCAACAATCTACAGTACCTGCAGGCGGACGCAGCCGCGTTACCGTTCACGGCCGAATTCTCCGTCGTCTTCTCTAACGCAACCCTGCACTGGGTACCGGACCAACGCGCCGCCGTCCGCGGCATCGCTCACGCTTTGCGGCCTGCAGGCAGATTTATCGCGCAAATGGGCGGCCAAGGGAACGTCGCGGAAGTCATAGCTGCTTTCGAGCACGTCGCCGGCGGCTCGCGCTGGCGCACCGTGGCCACGCTGGGTGAAGTGCCCTATCGCTTTCATACGCCGGACGCCTACGAAAGTTGGCTACGGGAATACGGTATGGAGATCCAGGAATGCCGGCTGATTCCGAAAGACATGGTGCACGAAGACACGCCCACGTTCATCGGTTGGCTACGCACGGCCTGGCATCCGTACACCGCGGGAGTTCCGCTGGAGGCACGGGACGCGTTTCTTGAGGATATTGCGCACCACTACATGGCTGGCTACCCGCCGGACTCGCAGGGCCGTGTGCATGTTCCGACGGTGCGATTGCAGGTGCGCGCCCGGAGACTATAAAGCCCAGTCTCCGCCACCGCTCGCTTTCGGTATCGACCTGGGTTCGCGTAGGATGCGCACCCCCGCACACTCCCGCGCGCCGATGGCGCCCCTCGGACTTCATGATTGACACAGAACACCCTCGCGCGATTCGCTCATTCGTGACCCGTGCGGGGCGAATCACCGAGGCGCAGGTGCGGGCGCTCGAGGTTCTGTGGCCGAAGTACGGCGTGGAGTTCTCGGCGGGCGCACTGGACTGCGACGCCCTGTTCGGCAGGCATGCGCCCCGAACGGTCGAAATCGGCTTCGGTAACGGCGAGAACCTCGCCAAAATGGCGGCGGCCCACCCAGAACGCGACTATCTTGGCATCGAAGTGCATCGCCCCGGTGTCGGGCGGTTGTTACTGGCGGTCGAAGAGGCTCATCTCACCAATGTCCGCGTCATTTGCCACGACGCCGTCGAGGTGTTGAGGGACCAAATCCCCCAACAGTCGCTCGATGAGGTTGTCATTCTATTTCCCGACCCTTGGCCCAAAAAGAGGCATCACAAACGCCGCCTCGTCCAGGGCGCGTTCATCGAGTTGGTTACAGACCGGCTGCGCCCGGAGGGCGTGCTGCGAATGGCGACCGACTGGCAGCCGTATGCGGAAGAAATGCTCGCGGTTCTGACAGCCAACCCGCGGTTGCGCAACCTGGCGGCGGACGGCACCTACATCCCGAGGCCAACCGAGCGCGCCGCCACACGCTTCGAGAAGCGCGGCGAGCGCCTCGGCCATGACGTCTGGGATCTCGCGTTCAATCGAATCTGATCGCTGGCGACAAGCCTTCGCTTGCACTGACGCGCTGCACCTCGAATCAGCTCTTGAAAGCGCCGCACGCGAGGCGCAACATCAATTCGACCCTCTGCGGTGCGCTTGAAGGAGGACTGCAAGATGACGACTCCTCAACCGAGTGTCGGCGACTGGTATCGTTTGCATGGGGGCGAATCTTTCGAGATTGTCGCGCTCGATGTGGACGATGGCACGATCGACATTCAATACTATGACGGCACGCTCGAGGAGATGGAGCTCGAGGACTGGGAAGCGCAATGCGCCGAAGGCGCGATGGAATCGGCCGAAGCACCCGAGGATTGGAGTGGCTCGGTCGACATCGAGCGCGGCGACACCGAGGGTCGCGGGTCGGAGCCGTTCGGTGAGGAGCGTGATCTGCGGGCGAGCTCTCTCGACGGGATCGACCTGTTCGAGTAGTTAGCTCAGTCAACGTCCGCGAGTGCGCTGACGTCCACGCCATCCGCCAGCATGATGAATCCCGCCTCTACCGTGAGCGGTACGGGGCGCAGGGATTGGCCGGCGCATGGGCCTATCACGCAATAGCCCGTCTGTTTTTCGAACACCGCTCCGTGCGACGAACAAAGAATGAGCGCGCCATCGGGCGTGAGGAACTTGTGCGGCCGGAGGTTGAGTGGATGTCCGGCGTGCGGGCAGTGGTTGACATATCCGCGTACTTCCGCGCCGGTCCTAACCACGAAACCGCGCAGCGGCCAGTCTCCCGTGCCGATCGTGAATGACCGCGCGCCAGACTCGTCGAGGTCTGACAATCGACATACCACTCGTTCAACATCGAGATCAGGACCGGGGGACATCGGCACTCACCCGAAGCGCGGGAACACCGGCGCGCGACAACCCACGGCGTGTCAGGAAATACAACACGACGAGACCCACCAAACTCAGAGACGCGGTGTAGACGAAGAACGCCGGATACCCGATGTGGTCGACGACAAAACCTGACATGCCCTCGAGTACCTTTCCGGGAATGGCGTAGAGCGACGACAGCAGAGCGTATTGGGTAGCGGTATACCGGGGGCTCGTGAGACCGGAGAGAAAGGTGAGGAGCGCTGTTCCTTGAACCGCGAGCGCCAGGTTGTCCAGCCCGTTCACGAGTCCGAGCCCGAGCAGGGTGGGGGTATGGGTCGTGGCGAGCAGCGCGAAACTCAGATTCGAGGACATCAGCAGTACGTTGCCCAGCACCAGGGAGCGCAGCAGCCCGATTTTCGATATGAGCACGCCCGCGATGAAAACGCCCAGAACCGACATCAACAGACCGTAGACCTTTACGATCTTCGCAATATTGCTCAACGTGTAGCCGTGGTCGATGTAAAACGGGTTCACCATGGAACCCATGGTGAAATCGGTCAGTCGGTAGGTCCCGACGAAGGCCAGCGTCAGCAGCGCCAGAGCCGGGCCATAGCGCACGAAGAAATCCAACAGCGGACAGAACACGGCAGCCATGAACCACTCGCCCGCGTCGAGCAGCGGCCGCGGCCAGTGCGCACGACGTTCGAGCCACATGACGACGCGCTCCTCGCGCGCGACCGACTCGCTCGCTACGCGCGGGTGCGGTTCCGGCACGAGCAGGGTGGTCACGATGCCGACGCCGACGAGAGCGGCCATCGTCGCGTAGCTCGTGTGCCATCCAGAGTAGGCCGCTATGGTGAGCGCGCCGGCGCTGCCTGTGATGAGCGCTATCCGATAGCCGACCTGGTAGGCCGCCAGCAGCGCCCCTTGCGTCTCCACGGCGCCGGATTCGATGCGCCATGCATCTAGAGCGATGTCCTGCGTAGCTGCACAAAAAGCGACAAAGAGCGCGCTGAGGGCCACGTCCCGCACCCCGGCGCCCGGATCGCTCAGGCTGAGTTTGAACAGTCCCAAAGCGAGACCGATCTGCGCCAGCAGCATCCAACCGCGCCGCCGGCCCAGGAGGCGATGGAGGAAAGGCGGCGCCACGCGATCGACAACCGGCGCCCAGAGAAACTTGATCGAGTAGAGAATGCCGACCCAGGAGAGCATCCCGATCGTCGAGCGCTGCACTCCCGCCTGCCGCAACCAGGCGGATAGCGTGGAGAACACCAGGTAGAAGGGCAACCCCGCGGAAAACCCCAGAAACAACATCGAGAGAACGCGCAGATTCCAATAGACGCGCAGCGCTTCGAGCCAGCTGGGGCGCGCGACGCTCGGGTCGGGGCCATTGACGGTGGGGATGGGCATCTGGCAATGATATGACATGCAAGACTACCAGCTCACGTTCATAGATCTCGCCCTGGAGCGGGAGGCCCTGCGTTTCGGCCACTTCAAGCTCAAGTCCGGCCGGGAGAGTCCTTACTTCTTCAACGCCGGCCTGTTCAGTGACGGAAAATCCGCCGCCGTGCTCGGCCGCTGTTACGCGGCGGCCATCGTCCGTTCCGGGATCGCGTTCGACACGATCTTCGGCCCGGCTTACAAAGGAATTCCTCTGGCGACGGCCACGGTGGTGGCGCTGTCCGAGCACCACGATCTCAATGTGCCCTACGCATTCAACCGCAAGGAAGCGAAGGACCACGGTGAGGGCGGCAAGGTGGTCGGCGCTCCCCTGCGCGGCCGCGTTTTGATCGTCGATGACGTCATCACGGCAGGCACGGCAGTGCGCGAGTCGCTCGACATCATTCGCGGCGCCGGGGCGGAGCCTGTTGCGGTCGCCCTGGCTTTGGACCGACAAGAGCGCGGTCAGGGCGCACTCACCGCAGTGCAGGAGGTTGAAAAGGAGCATGGCCTGAAGTGTGTGAGCATCGTCACACTTGCCGACCTCATCGAAACGCTGTCGCGCGCCGCGGACGGACGAGTGCGCATTTCTGCAGAGCAGCTCACATCACTGCGTGCCTACAGAGAGCGTTATGGCGCCGGTTAACGCTTGCCAGCGGCGTCATCTCGGTCAAAATACAGCGCTTGGATCAATAGAAGGGTGGGGGTTGCATGTCCACGCGCGCACCGCGCATGGCCTTTGGCCTGATGATCGGCTTGGCAGGTTTGTTGCCTGCTGGCGCGGATGCCGCGTCGTCCGAAAAGAAGTCCACGGCGTACCGCTGGATCGACGAACAAGGTGTCCTACACTACGGCGACAGTATTCCGCCCCAGTACGCTGAAAAAGAGCACGCGGTGCTCAACAACCAAGGCGTCGTAGTCGGACACACCGAGGCGCAGAAGACGCCCGAACAGCAAGCTATCGAGGCCAAGGATTATGAGGCCACCCGCAAGCAGCAGCAGCACGATAACTTCCTCCTAACCACCTACACGTCCGTCAAGGACATCGAGTCCCTGCGTGACGTGCGGCTGGATCAGCTGCAGGGGCAGCGCACTGCTGCCGAGCAATACGTCGAGAATCTGCGCTCGCGGCTCGTCGCTCTGCAGACGCGCGCCAAACACTTCCGGCCGTACAACACCCGCCCCGATGCCCATCGCATGCCCGACGATCTCGCCGAGGACATCGTGCATACTCTCAACGAGATGCGCAGCCAGAGTAACGCGCTGAGCGTCAAGAACGAGGAAGTATCCGCGGTCAGGGCGCAGTTCGATACGGATATCGATCGCTACCGCGCGTTGCACGAACCGCGCGTGAAGCGCTGAGGGGCGCGGCCGGCCTGGCCGATCGAGGCGCCTGCGCCTACTGCCGTCCCGAGTGTCCGAAACCGCCCGCGCCGCGTGCGCTGGTGGCGAAATCCTCCACCACCTGAAGCTCGACCTGCACTACAGGTACAACGACGAGCTGCGCAATGCGCTCGCCGGGCTGAATCGTGAAAGGCTCGCTGCCGCGGTTCCACACCGACACCATCAACTGCCCCTGGTAATCGGAATCGATCAAACCGACCAGGTTGCCCAACACGATGCCGTGCTTATGACCCAGACCGGAGCGCGGCAGAATGACCGCGGCCAACCCAGGGTCCTCCACGTGGATCGCGAGTCCGGTTGGAATGAGCTCCGCGCGTCCGGCCGGCAATATGAGCGCGGCACCGAGGCAGGCGCGCAGGTCCATGCCGGCAGAGCCCGCGGTCGCGTACGCCGGAAGGGGAAATTCGTTTCCGATGCGCGCGTCGAGAATCCGCACCTTCAGCGGGCGGCGGGTGTTTTGATCCATGTGATTAACCCAGCGCCGAGTCGCGCTGGGCGACGCCCGTGCGGGCTGCGACGAAAGACTCCGCGATGAGCGCGACCAACTGGCGGGCCAATGCCAGCTTGGACGCCTTACCCAACTCATGCCGCTTATTGCGCCACAGAACGATGAGCTGGTTGTCCTCGCAATCGAAAGCCTTGTCGTGACCGACTTCGTTAGCAGCAATCATATCGAGGTTCTTTTTGAGGAGCTTGAGACGGGCATTTTGCTCGACGGACTCTGTCTCGGCAGCGAAGCCGACGACGAACGGTCGGTCTGGTCGGGCGGCCACCGTGGCCAGCACGTCAGAGGTCCGCTCCATACACAAATCCAGGGTGTCCGACGTCTTCTTGATCTTCTGATCCGCGGGACGCGCAGGCCTATAGTCCGCTACCGCGGCGGTCGAAATGAAAATATCCGTCCCCTCGACCTCTTTGAGCACAGCGGCGAGCATGTCAGCAGCGCTCTCCACGTCGATTCGCCGCACGCCCGGGGGCGTGGGCAAGCTCACAGGGCCACTCACCAGAACCACTTCGGCACCGGCTTCACGCGCCGCCTGTGCGACCGCGAAGCCCATCTTTCCCGAGCTTCGGTTGCTGATGAAACGCACGGGGTCGATCCGCTCCCGGGTCGGTCCGGCGGAGATCAGCACCCGACGACCCAGCAATGGACCGGTGCCATTTGGCAGGCCAGCGATGCGGTCCACCAGTTCCAGGGGTTCGAGCATCCGCCCCTCGCCGACTTCACCGCACGCCTGGTCCCCCGAGCCGGGCCCGAAGATATGGATGCCCCGTTGCTGGAGCGTTCCCACATTGGCCCGCGTTGCCGCGTTCGCCCACATGATGTGATTCATCGCGGGGGCAACCGCCACCGGGGCCTCCGTCGCCAAACATAATGTGGCGAGCAGGTCGTCGGCCTGCCCAGCGGCCAGGCGGGCCAAAAAGTCCGCGGTAGCCGGGGCGATCAGAACGACCTCCGCCCAACGGGCCAGCTCGATGTGCCCCATGGCGGCTTCCGCGGCGGCATCCCATAGATCGGTTCGCACCGGGCGTCCCGAAACGGCCTGGAAGGTCGTCGCGGTCACGAATTCCCGCGCGGACGCCGTCATGACTACCTGAACCTCCGCTCCGCGCTCGCGCAGGCGCCGGACCAGGTCCGGGCTCTTGTAGGCGGCAATACCGCCGGTCACGCCCAGCAGAATACGTTTACCTTGCATGGAGGCTCTCGTTCCACGATGGCTCGATTATCGTGCGACGCTCCCCACCCACGCAAACCATAGATAGGAATATGTCGATAGCCTTCTATTTGATCGGCCCCTCCCCTGTCGAACCGGGCGTGCGGCCGAAGGCTTTTACAGAATTTCCCCTCGTGAGGATTTCATCACGACATTCCGTGACATGCCGTGCTTTGCTAGACTCGTCTCGCAACTGAAGACGATGACCGGCAATGCGTGGGGATTTGATGAATCGGGGAATGACGTCACTGCTGGCAGCCACCTGCCTGCTGCTCACCAGTATCACTACTCACGCGAAGACCTCGAGCACGACTCCCGTGCATCACCGTCACCACGCCCACCAGGCGAGTCGAGCCTCTCTGTCGCTCGATGAGCCGGGTCTGCGATCGAGCGCGGCTCTCGTCCTCGACGAAACTCATTCGACCGTCCTCTATTCTCGGCACGCCGACGTTGCGATGCCTATCGCGTCCATCTCGAAGCTCGTGACCGCTCTGACGGTCGCGGACGCGAAGCAGCCGATGGATGAAGTAATCGAGATCACCGAAGAGGACCGCGCGATCGGCAAGGGCGCCTTCTCGCGCCTCGCCGTCGGTACGCGACTCACCCGCGGCGACCTGTTTCACCTGGCCCTCATGGCCTCGGAAAATCGTGCCGCCCATGCATTGGCGCGCAATTATCCGGGTGGTATAGCGGCCTTCATGCCGGCGATGAACGCGAAGGCGAAAGCGCTCGGCATGAGCAGCTCGCACTTCGTCGAGCCCACCGGCCTTTCGAGCGACAACGTTGCCAGTCCCGAGGACCTGTCGAAGCTCGTGATGGCGGCCTCCAAGAACGCGACGATCCGGGAATACTCCACCGACCCGGGTTACGACGTACGCGTCGGCCGGCGGATGGTTGGATTCCACAACACCAACTCGCTGGTGAACAACCCGACCTGGGACATCGTCGTGCAGAAGACCGGCTACATCGAAGAAGCCGGCCGCTGCCTGGTGATGCAGACCGTGATCGAAGGCCGCACGATCGTGATCGTGTTGTTGAATTCGTTCGGCAAGCAGACTCGCGTTGCCGACGCGACCCGGGTGCGCAAGTGGATGGAAGCCAAGCTGCTGCAGGCAGCCTCGGCCGAAGTCGCGGGCAAGACTTAAAGCCTGCCCTTGCGCGGTGCGGCCGTCCGGCCACCGCGGGCGACCACCACGACGTCGATCGTCTCCGTCTCGGGATCGAACACGATCTGTGCTTCGCGCCGCTGCAGCTGCCTCGTAACCTGCGCTACCTTCTGATCGAGCGAGACGTCCCGCTCGCCATATTCCGTACCTTCGCGCAGCACGAACGACTCGAGTACGCCGCGCAAGGCATCCGCCGAAAGCTCGGTGTAGGGAACGACTATCGGTGCGGCGGGCTCGGCGGACTCGTCAGTTTCAGTCAGGTGCCACTCTCCCAGTTACTCACACAGGCTCCTAGGCGCGCGGCTCGATGCTACTCAGATGGCGGGCCGCCGAGATCCAGGCACCCATCCAACCCAACACGGTGCCGGCCGCCAGCAGAATACCGATATCGTCATCGCTCGGTCCCTCGAGCAGATAGTGACTGCCGTAGAGTTGCGCGAGGTTCGCGACCGGCTGGCCGAGCACGGCCACGGCAGCCTCGACAATGAGCCAGGCCAGCACCGCGCCACCCAGGCCATACAGCACACCGGTGTAGAGGAACGGCCGGCGCACGAAACTGTTGGAGCCGCCGACGAGCTTGGTAACCTCGATTTCGGCGCGCCGATTGAGTATTTCCAGGCGGATCGTGTTGCCGATCACGGCCAGGACACCCGCCCCGAGCAGGATGGCGACAATCACCAGCAGCCGCCGTAGAACCTCGAGAATGGCGTTGAAGCGCATGACCCATTCCGAGTCGACCTGCACGATGTCGACTTCGGGCCATGCCGTGAAATAGCGGCGTAGGGTTTCCAACGCCGCGGGCGAGCTCGATTCCGCTCGCGGACGCACGTGCAGCACGTGCGGGAGAGGATTGTCCTTCAACACCTCGAGCGCGGTGCCGAACCCGGAGTACGTCTTGAATTCCTCGAGCGCCTTGTCCGCCGGAATCACCGTCACTTCCCCGACTTCCGACCGCTGCCGCGCGTCGGCCGCCAACTGCTGGGCTTTTGCCAGTGGCACATCGGGTTTGAAGTAGACCGACATGTCGACGGCGTTCGCAAAGTCACCGGTTGCCGCCTGCGCGTTTGCGACGAACAGTCGCAGCGCCATCGGCAGGGCCAGTGCGAGTCCGATCACCAACAGTGTCAGCGTGGTGGCGAACATGTTGCGCGACAGGCGCCCGATCGAGCCCAACAACGCCTGTACGTGGCGGGCACTGGCGACACTGAGGCTCATCTCGTAGCCACCACACTCGGCAGGGAATCGGCGGCGCCGCCTTGCACCTGGCCGTTATCGAGCACGATCTCGCGCTGGCCGAATTCGCGCACGATGTGCAAGTCGTGAGTGGCGACGACGACGGTAACGCCCACATCCTGAAAGCGCCGGAACAAGCGCATGACCTCGAGAGCGAGATCCGGATCGAGGTTGCCGGTCGGCTCGTCGGCAATCAACAGAGGTGGCTTGCTGATGACGGCGCGTGCGATTCCGACTCTTTGTTGCTCACCGACCGACAGCTCATAGGGCAGCATGCGCTCCTTGCCCAGCAGGCCGACCTGGTCGAGCGCGGCACGTACTCGCTTGTCGCACTCCTTGAGCGGAGTGGCTGCGACAATGAGCGGCAGCGCCACGTTGTCGTACACGGGACGATCGGCAAGCAGCTTGTGATCCTGGAACACGACGCCGATGCCGCGGCGAAAGGCGGGGATGTGCCGCGCTCTGAGCGTGCTCGTGTTCTTCCCGTTCACCAATACCGTGCCGCGCGATGGGCGCTCGAGAAGCGCGATGTGCTTGAGCACAGTGCTCTTGCCGGCGCCGGAACGGCCGGTGAGGAATACCATCTCGCCGGTGTTGATATTGAAAGTCACATTGGAGAGCGCCTCTCGTCCGTTGGGATAGCGCTTGCTCACCCGGTCGAAAGAGATCATCTCGCCGTTACCTGCCCGTCGCGCCGGAAAGCGATTCGCCTGCCTCGGCCTCTCGTGGACCCTGCACGAGCGCCGTTGCGAACGCCTCCGCATCGAATTCGCCGAAGTCTTCCGGTTGCTCACCGATGCCGATGAAGCGGATCGGCAGGCCCAGCTTGCGGGCGATCGCCACCACGATGCCGCCCTTCGCGGTGCCATCGAGCTTCGTCAGCACGAGACCCGTAACGCCAACGGCCTCATGGAATTGCACGGCCTGGGAAAGCGCGTTCTGCCCCTGGTTGGCATCCAGCACGAGCAGCACTTCGTGGGGAGCCGTCGGATCGACGCGCTGAATGACACGCTTCACCTTCTTCAGCTCTTCCATCAGATGCGACTGGCTATGGAGGCGACCGGCTGTATCGGCGAGCAGGACGTCGGTACCTCGCGAACGGGCGGACTGCATCGCGTCGAATACCACCGCACCAGGATCGGCGCCGGCCTGCTGCGCAACAAAAGCGGCGCCGGACCGCTCGGCCCAGACGTTGAGCTGCTCCATCGCGGCGGCACGGAACGTGTCTCCCGCCGCGAGCATGACCTCGCGATTCTCTTCGGTCAGGCGGCGAGCCAGCTTTCCGATGGTGGTCGTTTTTCCGGAGCCATTCACCCCCACGACGAGGATGACAAACGGCTTGCGCTGCGCATCAATGACCAGGGGGCGAGCGCACGGAGCGAGGATTTCGGTGATGGCAGTGCGGAGCGCCGTGATGAGCGCTGCGACGTCCGCAAGCTCATTCCGGGCTACTCGTTTCTGCAGGCCAGCCAGGATGTGTTCAGTAGCCTCGACGCCGACGTCAGCGCTCAGAAGGCGGGTTTCGAGCTCTTCCAGGGCCTGAGCG